>CBIHOP010000063.1:0-11703 GCA_966211385.1 uncultured Bacteriovorax sp. | reverse complement strand
ACGGCCGTGTGACAAGACTGCATATGCGGTGGAATTTTGTATTTTGTTTTTATAGCGGAAACATCATCTAAGAGTTCAGTTTTAACTTCGAAGCCATTACTCTGTAGGTGTTTTACCCATTGGTGGCAGCACCCACATGTTTTAGAAGCATAGACTGTGATGTCAGTCGTTTTTGCCTGTACAGTCGCAACCATAGACATCAAACAAAAAACCAGAATTTGAGCGTATCTCATAAGGTCTCCTTGCTGGGAATACGTCAAAGAAGCCATTTTTGTGACCGCCCATGAGTAAAAAATATAGTGGTCCAACATTAGGGGATGGAAATCAGGTATAACTGTCTTATGAAAACGTTGATTTTAGCATTACTGACTTGTGGGTTTGTTCAAGCTTCTGAATTTCAGATGCTCGAAGGACAAGAAGCCTACGAACTCTACCTCACTCTTCCTGGTGTTCGTTGTGTAGAGTGGAACTCGAAAGACTTTATCGTCTATACCAAATATCAGACAAAAACATGTTCAGAACAAGGTGACAGCACTAAGTGGACATGCACGATTCAAGTGACAAAAGCTCAACCTAAGAAATTCGATAGCGCGAGCTGTACACGCGAAATTCCTTAATGGACCCCGCAAATTATTTTGTCAGTATCATTATCCCTACCTACAACCGCGCTCACATAGTAGCGAGAGCAATTGAATCTGTTCTCCAACAATCCTACAAACATTTTGAACTGATTGTGATTGATGATGGATCAACTGATGATACGGCCATTCAGTTAAAATCATTTATCGAAAATAAATCGATTCAATTTCATCAAAAAGACAATGCTGGTGTGGCTTCAGCAAGAAACTTTGGCGTTTCCAAGTCCCGTGGACAATGGCTTGCATTTCTCGATTCAGATGATGAATGGTTACCGCACAAGCTCCAAGATCAAATCGATTTTCTTATGGCCCATCGACATTTAAGAATCGTCTATGGTGAAGAAACGTGGATAAGAAATGGAGTTAAAGTTAATCAGAAAAAACATCATAAGAAATCCGGAGGACATATTTTTGAAAAATGTCTCGAGCAATGTTTGATTGCCCCCTCCTCTGTGCTCTTAGAAAGAAAGCTTTTCGATGAACTTAATGGATTCGATGAAAGTTTTATTGTGTGCGAAGATTATGATCTATGGATAAAAATTTCTTCTCAATATGAGATTGGTTTTATTGAACATCCACTAATTCTAAAATACGGCGGCCATGAAGATCAGCTCTCAACCAAATTTTTCGCGATGGATATGTGGCGATTAAAGGCCATGAATAATTTGCTTAGAAAACCATTTCTCTCAGATGAATATCAGACGGCCATCAAAAGTGCCATGCTCATGAAAGGACGTATCCTCATCAATGGTTATCAAAAACACGGCAACTTCGAAGAAGCAGAAAACGTCAGACGTTTGCTCGCATTTTAAAAATCACCACGTAATCCAACAGTCGCATAGTGAAGCCAGGCAAAGTTATAAACCTCATCATTGTCGGCTCCACCTTCCACCATTCTATATCCGGCCAAAATGGAATAATGCTTTTGAATTTTATATTCAATGAAAAGAGCGGCATCGAATGCACGACCCTGAGGTGCTGCCAATCCATCCAAGTCAAAACGGAAATTCCAATTTTCTCCGAGTGCTCGCAGTGCCTGAAAATTAAGCAGCGGAACAAATCCCGTATTCTTTTTACTGGAAACCAAACCACCTTGTTTTAATCTTACTTCGGCTTCGCGAATTTTTGCTGATCCACCAAAGGCCAACTGCCATTCCTGAACAGGATCAAAATGGTAAGCGTAAGTGAGGCGATAAGAATTAAATTTGTAAAAAGCATCAGCAACACCGGGAGAAAATGTTTGCCCATTAAAGGCAACAGGTCCCGTAAGCGTTGCTTGAATATCAATCTCAAGAGGTGCATACAGCGCACGCACCTCATGACGATTATTGAAAATCTTTCCTACATATAATCTGACGGCTTCGAACGCACCTTGATCGAAATCACTAAGATCAAACTGAGTTCCTCCTACTCCGGGAATTCTTTGATCGTTACGCGTTTGATAGACTAATGAACCTTCAAATTGAATGAAGGTGTCTGACTCCGCTTGGGCGATTAAAGGCATTCCAAGTAGTAATAGGAAAATTTTAAGCACGCGATTGATCTCCATGGAATTTTTCATGATTGGCCTTCTGTGGAGGCATCATCATTTTTTCAAGCCTTTTAACAACTGCTTCTCCTACTCCAATTGCACTCGCAGGGTTCTCACCTGTGATAAGGAGATCGTCTTCAACGACATGAGCAGTTTGCGGAAGAAGCGCTTTACTATATTGTGCACCTCTTTTTTTCAGTTCGTCTTCTAAATTATAAGGAACCGCCTTTTCACGTTTTGCTATTTCTTCTTCTCTCCAAGAAAATGCCGTTAATTTTTTTCCCATCACTAAATAGTTGCCATCAGAAAGTTTGGCATCAAGTAGAGCACAAGGACCATGACAAACACCTGATACAATTTTTCCTGATTCATAAAATTCAACAATCAGTCTTTGGAGAACTTCATTATCTTTGAAATCAAACATTGTTCCGTGTCCACCTGAGAGATAAATGGCATCATAGTCTTCAGCACTAATTTCTTCCGTTAACTCTATCGTGTCGCTCAAAAGATCCATAAATTTTCGATCTTCATATCTTTTAGCAATAGCGTTTTGATACCCCATGTTCCCTGCTACCTCTGTCAGCACTAAACTCGCAGGATCAAGGGGCACAAAACCGCCTTGAGGCGAAGCGATGTCCATTTTAATTCCTGATTTTTCCAGAACGTCATAGAAGTGCGTAAGCTCTGAAAGCCATAGCCCTGTGCGAACTCCGCTTTTTTGGTATTCAGCTACATTGGTCACAATGATAAGAACTTTTTTTGTCTGCTTCATAAATTTCTCCTTGGAAGTTACCAAGCAATAAAGGTTCCAACACACTTTTCTTGTCGCTAAGTAACAAGAAAAGTGTGTTGGAACCAGTTAAATTTTTTCTTCCATGTACTGAAGGAATTTTTTGAGCAAGCGGTTATTGACGTAGTTTTGCTCTTGGACAAGATAGAGCTGGTTATGAAGAATGCCATGATCGCTCGTGACGATTTTAAGCTCTTTTAAGAGTTGTTGATTAAGTAGACTCTCCGGAATAACGGCAAGGCCCAATCCCTCTCTTAAAGCGGCTAGCATCGTCTCAACGTTATCAATAGTATTGACATGCGAGATTTTTACTTGTCGTTTGTAATGCAATTTATACCAGCGTTGAACGAGTGGCAGATTGCGCGAATAATCCAGGTGTGGAAGTTCTTTTAGTGTCGTGATCGAGTTCATTGCTTTGGAATGTTCTTTATAAAACGCATTCGAACAAACCATGACAAGTTCCTCTTGAAAAACTTCACGTTTGGACAACTTACTTAGAGCTTCGTGAGGAATTGCATCATCGGTAATGGCAAAATCCATGTCGAAATTCAGAATAAGATCCACGAGTCTTCTGGTTTCTGCAATCGTGAGATGAAAGCGAACGTTAGGATAATCTTGCTGAAAACTTTTTAAGATCGGTATAAAAATCGACTTCGAAAAATTGAGAGGCAAACCAACTCTAATTTCACCTTCAAAACTTTCTCCAGACAAAAGCGACTTGTCCTGAAATTCTGAAATATCCCATAAGAAACGCTCGAAAAGCTGCTGAAGATTCATTCCTTCTTCTGTCAAAATGTATTTCTTTCCTGAGCGGAAAAAAAGATTCGTCTGCATATCCGCTTCTAACTTCTTAATAGACTGATAGACGGCCGAGGCCGTGAGATTGAGGTGTTTTGCCCCTTCTAAAAGAGTTCCTTTTTCAGCTACTGCTTGAAAACACTTTAATTTATTAAGATCGAGATTATTTAGCGCCATTAAAGATAATCTTAAACATATTTATATTGATTTTAAAGAGGCCCTGAACTATTTTCCACCCATCAAACCAATCAGGAGTATCCATGAAAGCTTTAATCACTTTACTTGCTCTTTTTTCTGCTACTGCATTCGCTGAAACTGGAACTAATTTAGTAAAAGGCGACCTTAGTCTTTCTGCTGCTAAAGGAACAATCGTTTCTGTAAGCGAAATTTGTCCTTACAATCCAAATGGCTTCTCATGCATGGCCGTTGGATCAAAAGTAGTTATCAATGTTGGATTACACGGATGTCTTGATCGTTTGGGTGGATACTCGAGCAAACTTGAAGTTGTTGATGGAAAAGGCGTTCTTTATTTCAGCGCGCTTAATATTCACAATGAAAAATCACAACGTGTTCGTTGTTTAAAACAACCTTCTGAGACTGTGACTATTCACACTCCATTCGAAGGTGAGATTGAACTTGTTAATCTAGACTTTGTTGGAATCAATAAATAATAGATTTAAATAGCGCCATCTCGTTAAGAGATGGTGCTTATTTTGAATGTTCTCTGTCGTATAATTTCTGAATCAACTTACATTTTCCATTCGCAGTATCCTGCAAATCTGCCTGAGCAAGTAATTTATTAAAACGATCATTTCTTTCATTCCAATTTTTACATTGTTTTTTCTGAAAAGCAGTTGTTTCCGATGAACATCTTAAGTCTTGTGGCTGATTAAGAAGACGATCACACATCTCTACTCTTGCTTCCATACAAACATAAACTGTCATGGCCGTGATCATTGAACTTTTTGTTGTGATAATACAAGATTCGCATGAAACTGCATCATGCTCAGAGATTTTGAAATTCTTTACAGGGTCGCCATTTGATTCAACTTTATCGAGAACATTTTTAGAAATGATTTTAACATTTCCAGGATAATTATCGTAGAAACCGCCTGCATCTTCAGTAGAGATTTTACAAATAGGATCACCATAGGCAAATGCATTGAGGCTTAAAAATACAGTCAATAAAGTTACAATTTGCTTCATGGTATCCTCTTCAAATTAATGGATATCGAGAGAATACCATGAGCAAACAAGGTCCTTTCACGGAAGAGAAACTTTTACAGGGCCGACTAACATTTAGACAGAAGCCCTTACACTAGAGGCATACCTTGTCGTAATCCCGTTCATCGTAAAGTCCTCTGAATACTAAAGACCAGTCTCAATAGGTTTGAGACTGGTCACGAAAAAAGTCTATTTAGATTCGTATAAAATACGCGATTTTTTCCAGGTAAAATCTGAAACTTTCGACAGAATCATCTCGCCTGCATCGCTATAGTTTTGCGAGAAGGAGATCGTTGTGTGGAACTCTGTTTTTGGTCCTGTAAGAATCGATCCAATTTTTGCTCCTTCAGCTTTGAGATCAACAGTCACTTCAGTGATGTTGCTGTTAGGAACATAATTGTATTTGATATTTGCTTTATTGATTGCTGCTTTATCAATCTCAATAATATCTTTTCTAACGATCTTTAATCCTAGTGCCGCTCTTGCAGGATCGACTTTTCCTTTTAAAACAAAAGTTAAACTGTGTTTCTTTAATGTTCCTTCGATTGAGTTTGTATCGAGGTATGCAAGATTAACATTCGAGTTCATCATGAGAACTTTGTAGTTGGCTTGAATGTTATTAACATCACCTTCTTCTTTAGCCTGAACTGATTTTTTTACAAATACGGCGGCCTTCGAGCCATTGTTATAGTATTCGTCGTCATTCGATTTAGCATTGATTGCAATCGATCCGCTCTTATCTAAACCAACAGTAAATTCAGGTCCCAAAATTTCAGAAAGAACATTGAACTCTACTTTCACATTGGCCTTATGAGTTTTAAGTATTTTCTCCTGAGGAACTTGAATCACTTTCGTGCACTCGTATTGTTCATCTTTATATTTTGTTTCCATCTTACAAACTTGTTCTTTATATGGAACTTTTTTGCATTCTTCTTTTGCTGGAACGTTTTCACATTTAGTACTGTAATTATCCTGACAAACTTTATGTTGACGAGGAACATTTCGACAAATTTCTTCACCTGGAATTGTTTCACATTCTTGTCTCGTCGTATTTCGACAAACTTGTTCCTGACGAGGAACTTGACGACATTCATAGCGCCCCGGAACAGTAGTACATTGCTGACGAGTTTCGTTTTCACAAACGCGTTCAGTGCGTGGAACTTGCGTACACTCCTGACGACTTGGACCAGTAGAACATTCTCTTTCTTCGTAAGGAACTTGACGGCACTCTTGTCTTGAAGGGGCGTCTGTACATTCTTGTCGAGGTGGAATTTTCACACAACGATTTTCACCATTAACGATCGAACACTGAATGTCTCCTGGGATGGTACGACATTGTTGGCCTCCAGGTACTGTAGAGCACTCGCGACGGTAGTTAACCACTACACGACATTGTTGTTCACCTGGAACAGTTCTACATTCTCTTTCATAACGTGTTTCATTACGACAAACTTGTTCTGAAACATTTCTGCATTCCTGACGATCAGGAGTTGTACTACACTCTTGCTCGTATTTTGTTTCATAATGACATTCGCGATCTGGAACTTGACGACATTCTTGTCTCGAAGGACCATCATGACATTCCTCTTCCATTCTCGTTTCAGTACGGCAAATAGGATTGTTGACTTGACGACATTCTTCGTGTGCTGGGATTGTTTTACACTCTTTTTTATATTTAGTGACTTCACGACAGACATTTTCTTCATAAGGGATTTGGCGAGTACAAGTGTCTTTCACTTCTTGATCAACCATCGTGATCTGTTTGAGAAAATTTTCAAGATCAAAAACTTCTTCATTTTGATTTTGATATTCTATCTTTTTAAATGTTTCAGTGAATGCAAGATTTGTTTGCAAGATCAGACAGCAGGCCAGCAGCACCTTGATGAAGCGATTCATTTTATCCCCCCCGAGATAAGATTAATTGAGAACTCGCGCAGGGAGAGCAAGTGAAGGGCCAATTTCTTTTTTGATGAGAAATGCGTTAAGAAGAGAGATTTGTTTAAAGTCGTTTTTTTTGTAGTGCCAGACTGTCACCGGTGGAAGTGAATCGAAAGAATCACTCCGCACCGTCCACTGCGTCTAATTGAGTTGATAATATTCTTGATTAAAGTCAGGCATCGGTTCATCTGAAAGCATTCCAATTTCTTCTAAGTGGGAATCCAATGAATTTGAATAAAAACCTGTCACTTTAAACTTTTTAGTGCCAAACAATTCATTGAAGAGATCAAGCAATTCTGATGAACAATTGCGAGTAATCGAATGGTATGCTCTCGATGAGCCGTAAGCTGTACCTCTTCTAATACCACCTAAAAGAACGCTTCTCTGATTTTTCTGAGAGATCTTGAATCGTTGCTGAGAAACGATATTTTCGTTTTCAAGAACCATCCAGTTAAATTTATCTTCGATCGATACTAATCTGTAAGCAAGATTGAAGTGCCCTTTGAGACCATTAAAGAAGTTGAACTTCTCTCCTCTTGGCCCAATGTTTTCCACCGATAGAATAATATTCTTAAGTGTGACGATTTCACGTTTTTCTTTCAGGTCTTGAGGGATGAGATAAATTGGTTTTTTGAAATCAAATCTGATTTGCGTGTGATCAATCACCACTTCTACAGGAGAACTGATCATTGGAAAGTGCTCCGACTGCAAAACCATATTTGAAATTTCATTGATAGGAATTTGAGCAATCCAAAATTTCTTTTTATGGCTGACGTTTGCCACCACAATAGTTCCCGGCACGGGTTTAAAATATCGGGCCGCTACTTCTGGTGATAATTGTTTAGCACTTCTTCTTAAAGTTGAATTGATACAAGCACCTGCATCCGGCCCTTTTGTCATGCGCACACGCGGTTCAAACGGATCATTGGCATTCACTACACATTGCGGGTGTGTATTGATTGGACTGCCTTTAATGCCGGGAGCTCCGGCCAATGCAGACTGATTGATAAATGCGAAAGCCGCCATGACTAATAAAAATTTTGTTTTCATAAGGCCCATCATACCTAGTTTTTAATTCTCTCTTCTGATTTGATGTAAACAATTCTTACCTGTCTAAACTTTTAACAGGTTTCTGGACAATTTGAGCCTGAGGAAATATACTCCCCCAGAGTACATTTCAAACCAAGGATTTTTTATGAAAACACGTGCTGCTGTTGCTTTTGCCCCAGGGAAACCTCTGGAAATCGTCGAACTAGATCTTGAAGGTCCAAAAAAAGGCGAAGTCCTAATTAAAGTTACACACACAGGTGTTTGTCATACGGACGCATTCACTTTATCAGGTGACGATCCTGAAGGAATTTTTCCGGCGGTGTTAGGACATGAGGGTGCAGGTATTGTTGTTGAAGTTGGTGAAGGCGTAACAAGTGTTAAACCTGGTGATCACGTCATTCCTCTTTACACAGCTGAATGTAAAGAATGTCTTTTCTGCAAATCGGGAAAAACAAATCTTTGCGTTTCAGTAAGGGCCACACAAGGAAAAGGTCTTATGCCAGATGGTACAACTCGTTTTTCTTATAATGGAAAACCTGTCTATCATTATATGGGATGCTCGACTTTCAGTGAGTACACTGTAGTAGCAGAAGTTTCACTTGCTAAAATTAATCCGAATGCTAATCACGAACAAGTTTGTCTTCTTGGTTGTGGAGTCACGACGGGTATTGGAGCTGTTCACAACACAGCTAAAGTCCAAGAGGGTGATTCAGTCGCCGTTTTTGGTTTGGGTGGAATTGGTCTCGCTGTTATTCAGGGAGCAAAACAAGCAAAAGCTGGCAGAATTATCGCAATCGATACGAATCCATCAAAGTTCAATCTCGCTAAAGAATTCGGAGCTACTGATTGTATTAATCCAAAAGATTTCGATAAACCGATTCAGCAAGTTGTTGTTGAGATGACTGGTTGGGGTGTTGATCATTCATTCGAATGTATCGGCAACGTTAATGTTATGAGAGCAGCTTTAGAATGTGCTCATCGTGGCTGGGGACAATCTGTGATTATCGGAGTAGCAGGAGCAGGACAAGAAATTTCAACACGTCCGTTTCAACTTGTGACTGGACGTAAATGGTTAGGCACTGCTTTCGGTGGTGTAAAAGGAAGAACTCAACTTCCAGGCATGGTCGAAGATGCGATGAATGGAAAAATTAAGCTCGCTCCATTTGTCACGCACACAATGACATTGGATAAGATCAACGACGCATTCGATCTTATGCATGAAGGAAAATCAATCAGAAGTGTTGTTCATTTTTAAGGAAAATATTCAATGAAAAGATTAGAACATCGTGCCTGCTTCGGCGGCTTTCAAGACGTGTATCAACATGAATCGACTACATTACAATGTTCGATGAATGTCGCCATTTATTTTCCAAAAGTAGCTGAGACAAAAAAACTTCCAGTGCTCTACTGGCTTTCAGGTCTCACATGTACGGAGCAAAATTTTATTCAAAAAGCAGGCGCTCAAAGATACGCCGAAGAATTTGGTGTGATTCTTGTTGCTCCTGATACAAGTCCACGTGGCGAAGGCATTCCCAATGTAGACAGCTATGATTTAGGTATCGGAGCTGGCTTTTATGTGAATGCCACTGAAGGTGAATGGGCAAAAAACTATAAAATGTATGATTACATTGTTCATGAACTGCCCGCTCTCATTGAAGCGAATTTTTCGGTGAGCTCTCGTCGTGGAATTTTTGGACATTCGATGGGCGGTCACGGCGCTCTCATGATTGCTTTAAAAAATCCTGACCTCTACCAAAGTGTTTCAGCCTTCTCTCCTATCGTTGCGCCTTCTCAAGTTCCTTGGGGTGAGAAAGCTTTCACCGCTTATCTTGGTCACGATAAAAAGAAATGGGCAGAATACGATACGGTAGAATTGCTTTCGCATTCTTCGTCACGTCTTCCTCTTCTTGTTGAGCAGGGTCTCGCTGATGAATTTCTGGAAAATCAACTCAAACCTGAACTTCTTAAAAAGGTGTGTGAACAATCTGGCAGATCACTTACACTCAACTTGCGTGAGGGTTATGATCACAGCTATTATTTTATCGCAAGCTTCATTGGTGATCATATTAAACACCATGCTGAAGCTCTGACGAAATAGGAGTTGCGTATGCCATATGATGTTCACGAAAAAAAGCGCGCGCTTTCACGATTAAAAAGAATTAAAGGACAGGCCGAAGCTCTTGAAAAGGCCATTGAAGTGGGAACCGATTGCGGAAAAATTCTTCAGCAGATTGCAGCTCTAAGAGGAGCTGCAAATGGCTTAATGGTGGATGTACTCGACAGTCACATGCGCGAAACGTTCGGGCCACTTCAGGAAAAAATCAAACACATCGACGTTGAAGATGAAATTAGTATGGTTACAAAAATCATGGGAACATATTTAAAGTAATCAACTAAGTTTAAATTTCGCCCACACAAAAGTGTGATCAGAAGGACTCGGTTTTTCACGTGGCTCCAGATCAACAACCACCTTGGTGCATTTTTTTGCCAGCTCTGGAGTCGCGAGGATGTGATCAATCCTCCACCCTCTATTATGTTCATAAGCATTTCGAAAAAAGTCCCAGAAAGTATATTGAATCTTTTTGGGATATTTCATTCGAAAGACATCAATAAATCTTCCGGCCACTGTTTTTTTGTAGGCCTTGCGAGCGTCGATATGGAAATCAGGGTCCATCACATTTCGCTCAGGATATTTGACATCAATTTCGTCCGGAGCGCAGTTGAGATCACCAAGCCATATGATGGGTTCTTTCTTCTTTAAATATTTGTCGAAATATTTTCGAAGTCGAGCAAACCACTGTAGCTTGTACTTAAATTTATCTGACTCTGGATGATACCCCTGAGGAACATATGTATTGATGACTCGAACACCTTTAATCACGGTTTGGATGAGTCGAAAATCTTCTGAATCAGGACCATTGTCAAAACCATACAGAACTTCTTCAGGCTCATCGCGAGTTATGGTCGCCACTCCGTTATAACTTTTCATGCCTCGAAAGAAAACGTGATAGCCCAATTCTTCAAAGGCCTCTTTGGGAAAATCTTTGTCTTGAACTTTTGTTTCTTGAAGTGCGAGTACATCAGGTTTATTCTTTTCCAGCCACTCTAGGATGATTGGAAGACGTTTACGGACAGAATTGCAATTGAAGGTTGCGACTTTCATGACCTTAGCCTAACAAGATTTCTCTATAGACGGTCCTCACACTGCAATGATATTTTTTGTTATGACAAATTTTTTTCGCGCGTCTTTAAAAGGCGCCGCTCAAGTTGTATTTTCTGCACACGCTCTTGCGGGATTGTTGATCTTGCTCGCAATTTGTTATGGGGCTTTTCAGGCTTCGCAGTTGGCCGTTGGTATAGGCGCCCTTGTTGGACTTTTCGTATCAACTCTCACTGGAAAATTTCTCAAGTTAAAAATAGAAGAAGGATTATGTGGATTTAATGGTGTGCTCATCGGCATTGGCATTCCAACGTTTCTAGGTTCATCAGTGTATAGCTGGACGTTGCTTGTTGTTCTAAGCGTGCTTTCAGTAGTTGCCTTAAAAATTAAATTAAAATTTCCTCTTTTCACCACTCCTTTTATTGTGCTCACGTGGCTTGGATTAGTCCTTGGACGATACTCTCCCACTCCAGTCGAAGTCGATAATCAACTCAAGCTGATTGATGCTTTCTTAAAAGGTTTTTCACAAATCTTTTTGATTAACAATTCAATATCAGGTGCAGTTATTCTTATC
>CBIHOP010000062.1:0-11731 GCA_966211385.1 uncultured Bacteriovorax sp. | reverse complement strand
GATATCGAACTCGCTACCCGAGCACTTGCAGCCATCGCTGCGGGAATCGCGACACTGGAATCGTCGCCGTTCACTTGCCGCAAAGCGCATTCGTCAATGCCGCTTCTACGGGAACTGATCATTCAATTCGGTGACAACAGATCGTTTCATTCTACGGGATACTTACCACTTAACACTAACTCAAACTGGCATTTTGACTGCACTTTCATGGAGCACAGGTTTAATTAACGTCAAACAACTCAACAAAGGAGCTTCAGTGAAGCAAACGCAAAGATATACTCTGCTTTCATTTTTCTTTTCTTTTTTTCTATTAATCATGAGTAGCCAGGTGCATGCATCGGGTGCAAAAAGACCGGATATTGGAACTGACACTACACTAACAACTGAAATGTCACCGACTGATTCAACAGGAACAGGAAGTGATACTGGTGCTGGAACAACTTATGATGGCCCGACTTCGAATGCCTATTCGTATGTTGATCAGGAAGGAAAAGTTCCCAGGCATCTTTTAACAAAGGCCCTTAATTTCTTCGATCAAAACAAAGCTAAACTTGCAAACCAAGATTACATTGTTGTCATCGATTACAAACAACATAACTCGAAAGAACGTTTCTATTTAATTGATATGGTTTCTGGAAAAGCTGAGAGCTACTTAGTTGCTCACGGTAAAGGTTCAGATCCTGGATTGAGCGGATACTCTACAAAATTTTCGAATACAGCTGATTCGCTAATGACTTCACTTGGATTCTTTATTACGGGTGAAACATATTATGGATCGAATGGATTTTCTCTAAAACTTGATGGCCAATCGTCAACTAATTCCAACGCTCGCGCTAGAGCAATTGTTATCCATGGTGCGGAATATGTTTCACCAGGTGACATCATTGGAAGAAGCTGGGGATGTCCTGCCCTTGAAATGCGATATCATGAAGAGATTATCGAAAAAATCAAAGGCGGAGCACTCGTTTACTCTGGAGTTTAATCCCTACTTGCGTGCTTCCTCGATTTCACAATCGATGGAAGCATGTCCATTTTCTTTCCAATCTAAAACTGTCGTCAAACTCTTCTGATTATAATCTTTCACTGAATAACTAAACGTCTTTAAATTTTGAGCTGGCACTTCGATGCTGACAGAATTTAACTTCCCTTCAACAACAGTTCCCTCGAAAACAATTCCATTCTGCGAATGATTCACAGTGGCCATTGCCCATTCATCTACTGGTTTTTGGATCGAGTGCATTTGTCCTGCTGCTACAACGAGACAGCTCAATACGAAAGTAGTCATTCATCGCTCCTTAAAAAAGCATTATGATTTATTTAATCAATCCCGCTCTTCTAAGTAAAGCGTCTGGATTCGGTTTCTGACCTCTAAAAGCTTCATAAAGGCTCATCGGATGCTGAGAACCACCACGGCTTAGAATGTTGTCCTTGAAGCGTTTAGCAGCTTCACGATTGAAGATTCCTTTCTCTTTGAAGAATTCAAATGCATCAGCATCAAGAACTTCGGCCCATTTGTATGAGTAATATCCGGCAGAATATCCACCAGCGAAAATGTGCGAGAAAGCTGTTGAAATAGAAGTTCCTTTTACCGTTGGAAGGAATTCCATTTTATCAGTTATCTTTGTTTCGAATGCTTCAATGTCATTGATGTGACCAGGATCAGTTGAGTGCCATGCCATATCGACAGAAGCAAAGCTTAATTGTCTTAAAGTTGCACGGCCTTCAAGGAAGCTCGAGCTGTCTTTAATTTTTTTAATCAGTTCAGCTGGAATTTTTTCTTTCGTTTCATAGTGTTCAGCAAATAGATCCAGACATTCTTTTTCGTATGCCCAGTTCTCCATGATTTGCGATGGAAGTTCTACGAAATCCCAGAATACGTTCGTACCAGAAAGTGATTCATAGTGAGTGTTGGCAAGCATTCCGTGAAGTGCGTGACCGAATTCATGGAATAGCGTTACAACTTCATCAAAACCAAGTAGTGATGGTTTTGTTGGAGTTGGTTTAGTGAAGTTACAAACGATCGCCACATGTGGACGAATGTTTTTTCCATTCTCAATTTTCTGACCGCGGAAACTTGTCATCCATGCACCATTTCGTTTACCTGCGCGCGGGTGGAAATCAGAGTAGTAAACGGCTACGTGATTTCCATTTTCATCAACAACCTCATATGTTTTTACATCTGGGTGATAAACTGGAATGTCAGAGCGTGGAATAAATTTTAAGCCGTAAAGATTTTCTGCGACTTTAAAAACACCATTGATGACGTTTTCAAGTTTAAAGTATGGACGAAGAACTTCATCATTAACCTGGAAGCGCTCGTTCTTTAGTTTTTCAGCATAATAAAGCGAATCCCAACGTTGGAAATCTTCGATACCATCAAGTTTCTTAGCGTAGGCTCTAAGTTCTTCTGTTTCTTTTAAAGCTGCTGGTGTTGCATGGTTAACAATATTATCCATGAAGCTCATTACGGTTTGAGGATTTGAAGCCATTCTCTCTTCAAGAACAAAGTGAGCATGCGATTCGTACCCAAGAAGTTTAGCTTTTTGGTGTCTCAACGTCGCAATGTCTTTAATGATGTTGCGGTTATCAAGTTCATCACCTTTGAAACCTTTAGTTGTATTACCTAAGAAGATTTTTTTTCTTAATTCACGATTGCTTGCATAAGTTAAAAATGGAATGACACTTGGGTAAGCAAGCGTGAAGGCCCATTTTCCTTCGTGACCTTTTTCCTTTGCTGTTTGAGCTGCTGCTTCGATGACATCAGCAGGTAGTCCCGCTAGATCTTCTTTTTTCTCGATGAGCATAAGGTAGTTGTTTGTTTCTTTTAAAACGTTATCTGAAAATTGAAGTGAAAGAGTTGAAAGTTTTGTTGATACTTCACGCATAACTTTCTTTTCTTCGTCATTTAAAAGAGCACCGTTACGTACAAAACTTTTATAAGTTTTTTCCAACAACATCATTTGTTCAGCATTGAGATTGAATGAATCTTTTTTATCCCAAACCTTTTTGATTTTGTTGAAAAGTTCAAGATCCAGACTTACGTCGTTTCCGTATTCAGTAAGAATTGGCGAGAACTCTTTAGCGATCTCCTGCATTTCATCGTTAGTTTCAGCTGAATGTAAATTGAAGAAAACTCCAGATACAATCTCAACTTCTGGTGCTGCATTTTCCAGAGCTTCGATAACGTTCGCAAACGTTTCAGGCTCTTTGTTTGTTTTAATCGCTTCGATATTCGCCTTTGCTTTTGCAATCGCTGCTTTCAAAGCTGGCATGAAATCAGCATTTTTAATTTTATCAAATGGAACTGTCTCGAAAGGTGTGTTGAATTTTTCAAGTAAAACGTTCATATGGACTCCTATTAATTCTTAACTTGTAACTGATATAGTGTCTCTTCATTTCCAATGGCCGTACTCACTGCCGTTTGAGGAACTCCGAGAGTTTTATTTTTATCGTTTAATTCTTTTGTTACCTGCCCTACATTCACCAGCTCATTCGCGCGCGTACTCACTTCTGAAGTAATACGAGAAGAACCGTTTTCCTGGAGCGAGAAAGTGAGTTGGTAAATTCCTGTCGCTCCTCTTCTGCATTCAACGTACAACGCTTGAGTTCCAATCGCCAGTACCCCTGGTTTTCCAAGACCAAGCAATAGTTGCGATGTTTCAGTTGAGGCCAGCGTTGATGCTCCGGCCGAAACCTGATTCTGCAAACCTAACTGGACATTGTTATTCGTTGCCTGCTGATTTGTCGTCTTCTTCAATTCCAACTGGCAATGTTGATTTTGCAGAGTAGAGCTTTCCCGCTCTGTTTCATCCACTACAAGAGTGTAACGGAGTCTTAAAAATTTCTCCAATAGCTTTACTCTATTAGGCGATGTTAAAACATCCATACAGCGTTGTTCGGGACGCAAAAATACTTTTTCGCGAGGAAGAAGCAGATCTTGGAGTGAGTCGCGAGCCTCTGCTAAATTTGTTGCAGGCTTAAAGCAAAAACTAGCGAGCTCCTCATCGGCCCATGAAGTGGGGATAACAACAGCAAGAAGAAAAAGACTAATTATCGCTTGGTAAATGTGTATCGCCTTTTTGCTGATGAATAAATTCATCTGAAGTTGAATATGAACAAAGATCAAGCGTTGTTTTGAAACGGAATGTACTTGGCAGTTGACCTTTTTTATCAAGATCATCACACGTACATGCGAGCGTCTTCATGAAGTTGAAAAATTTTTCACTCGTTTGAGCGCTCATTAAATGTTCCATTTGGCATGAATCGTTGAGAGCCGTTTCTTCATCAACACCAACGAAGTCGCGAAGGAAATAATAAAGCAACGTACGGCTTGAAAGAATGCGGTGAACTTCTTCGTGTCCTAACTCTGTCAGCACAACGAATTTGCAATCATCTTCTTCTTGAATGAATCCTTTCTTTTTTAGGTTGTTCAACATTGTTGAAACAGATCCTTTTGTAAGATCGAGATCTTTAGCAATATCTGTTACACGCGCAAAACCTCTATTCTCTTTTAGTTTGTGAATAGTGAGTAAATAATGAACCATCGAGTGGGAAAGTTCATTTTCATGCGTGTCTTTAGTCGTTTCTTTTGTGTCTTTATTTTTAGTTGTCATGGCCTAAATTTGTACCAATCAATCGCCTTACTCGTCAATGAACGAAGCCTATAAAAGTTGGCGGAGAATTCGGCAAAACCCTACTGAAAAAATGGGCTAAGTTCACGATTTAATGGAGGAAATCATCAAGACAAAATTGCCCACCCAAGGATTTCCCCAGGACAGTGATAGAATTAGACCATGAAAACATTAATTTTCCTTCTGATCTCGCTCTCGTCGACTGTTTTGTTTGCTCAGCTCTCAACTGAACAAGAGACGGCCCGTAATAATCTCCTTCGCGACAATTCAATTAAAAGCCAGGAAATTTTAAATAAACAAAATGCGAACAAACCACAAAGTACCATTGGAACTCTCTCTGATAAACCTTTGGGTACGGACAATACGACTAACCTCACTGACCAAGATAAACAGTTAAGTGAAAACTTTGTTCACCAAGGTAAGGCCAATCGTTTGATACAAGAAGCCTGCGCGGGAGATAAGGCAGCTATTTGTAACGGTCAGGAAGGTAAACATAAATTTCTAGGTATGGATCCGGGAATGATTAAGGCCCTCACACAGGCCTATGCCATGTTTGGAGCGATGGGCGGAGATAGTTTTCTACCACTCTCAAAAGGCAAATCGGATACAAAAGCTGATGCTAAGACTGATGGAGCGGCAAAACCTGATGCCGCAAAAGCTGACAAAGCTGCAGATAAAACTGCTGATAAAGGCGCAGATAAAGCCGGAGACAAAGCTGGAGATAAATCTGGAGATAAAAAAGATGAAAAGGCCTCTGACTATTGCAAGTATATTCCTGTCGCAACTGAAGGGATCGCTACTTTTACTCAAAAAAGCACGACAAGTGATTTAGCTTCTCAAATTACAAATGGTGAGACGGCCCAGAAAGATTCATTTTTAAAAGTAGCAAAAAGCCATGATAACCGAGCGAAGATGGCCCAAATTCAAGCGGCCGGATGGTTCGGAGGAGCTGCTTGTTACGGAGTAAGTGCAGCCACTGGAACATTCGCAGTTGATAAGAATCTCATTATAAAAATGGGTGCTGCTGTACTACTCGGAACATTTTATCAAAGTGAAGTTTCGGCCAATAAAAAATATGCGGCCGATATGAGAAAGCTTGCCGATTCACTTCCGGGTAAAGGTGATTGTAATCCGATCACAGATAAACTTTGTTACTGTTCTCAACCTGAAACAGAAAGTGATCCTCAATATTGTATTAAACAGCTACACACAAAAAAAATTGCGGGTGATTCTTATCGTGTCGCTTGTACAGACAACATGATGAAGATCGATCCCACTTGTTCGTGTGAAGCACGCAACGAATGTTTTGACGGATTTCTAGAAGCAAAAAGCCAGGGTGTTCTTGGTCTTGGAAATGGATATGTTAATTCTCCCTTTAAGAGTGTTCGTTCACTTACAAGAGGAGAGCTTGAAGGTGGTACTTTAAGCGGAAAATCTTTTGATCGCACATCTGCTATTGCTAAAAAAGCGCTCAATGAACTGGGTTCACGCTTCGATAAAATTCCTCTGAACGGTGCTCAGAAATCTGTAGCCGATGCTCTTATCTCAAAAGGGATTCCTGCAAACGTAGCTTCACTAATGGCTTCAAATCCACCATCTGCTAGCGCCACAGAAGCGGCCCTTGCTAAAATGGGCGGTTCATCAGGCGACATGATGGCAATGGCACCAACTGAAAAAAATTCTCACATCGTCGACTTCAGCGGCGGAGATGGATTAGGTGTTCGTGGTGAAGTGGCCAAGAAAAAAGATGACGATCTCGCTGCTAAACTAAAACTGGGCGGTGATAAAAAAGGAAATAGCAAACTTTTAGAATTCGCTGCTCGCGCAGAAGCAAATGCTCAAAGAACAGGTCAAATTCGTCGCGAAGATGATCGTCCCCTCTTCGAAATCATTTCTGAACGCTATCAATTAAGTGGTAGAAAAATGCTACAGGTTGAAGGCGAATAATTTGAATCTCGACTTAAGCGATACACTCGTTATCATTCCCACCTACAACGAAAGTGGAAATGTTGAGCGAATGATTCATTCGCTTTTCTCGCTCTATCCTCCCCTTTCCATTCTCATAATTGATGATGGGTCTCCTGACAAAACTGGAGACATTGTGAGAAATCTTCAGAGCACTTATAAAGGCCTTCATCTCATTGAGCGACGTGGAAAGCTTGGCCTGGGAACCGCTTATTTAAATGGCTTCCAATGGGCGCTGGAGAGGTCTTATAAGTACATCGCTCAAATGGATTGTGATTTTTCTCACGACCCTTCTGATCTGATTAAATTGCGATCGGCCGCGGAGGCTTCCGATCTTGTTATTGGTTCACGCTATCTCGATGGCGGCTCGACTAAGGGCTGGCCATGGTACCGCCTTATCATTTCACGTCTTGGTTTTCTGGCCATGAGTTTAGTGACGGGATTGAAAATTGCTGATCCAACGAGTGGTTTTAAATGTTTCAAGCGCTCGGCCCTTGAATCGATAAATCTGAAGCAGGTCATTTCTGTGGGATATGTCTTTCAATGCGAAATAAATTTTCGAATGAATCGCTTAAATAAAAAAATTTCCGAAGTTCCAATACTCTTCTCGCAAAGAACTCATGGCGAATCGAAAATGGATTTATCCATTATCTTAGAGGCACTAATTGTTGTTGTGAAATTGCGATTCTTATCTGACCAAAGAAACACGTGAGAACACTTCATCATTGAGTGGATTGTACATCATTAGTACGAGAATCCAGTAAAAACAAAGCTCGAAAACAATGTATCTCAGATCTGATGGAATGAGGCTCATCAGAAGCGCAATGACGGCGTAAGCCGCTGTGTGCGTGTAGCGAGGTAGTGGAATGGCATAACGATTAACATACGATTTTAAACGATCAAAACGCTTATAAGAAAATGGTAGAATTAGAAAATAAAGAGTCGCTAGAATTTTAATAGCGAGAGTGAAAATAATGTCATTGACATGAAATCCACCAATCACAAGATGGTGAATATTCATTTTTCCATGCAGGTTTCTTGAAGCAAAAAACTCTGGTGAAGCAAAATCAAAGAAGACTTGTCCCCAGGAAATTTCATCCAGTGCAAAAGCTAAGAAGATAATTCCCATGAAAATTAAGCAACCAGAAAAAGTTCCACCGCGAAATGGCTTAAGAATACTTGCGCGATAAAAACACATAATTGAAGCAAAAAGAATTGTTCCAAAGATTAAACATTGAAAAAATCCACCTTGAACGGCGAGGTTTGTTTCAAAATAAGCTTTGTCTGTTCTTGCGAGATAGATAGCAAAAAAGACAATGATTAAAAGAATGGGATACATGAATTTTTCGAAAAGTTTCAACAGACATCTCCACTATTTTCAAACTTCGCGAGTCTTTCAGAGTGGCGCCCACCTTCGAATTGATGTTTAAACCAAGAAGTAATGATGGCCTTAATCTCACTCTCCGAATTGAATCTTGCACCTAAGCAAAGAACATTCGAATTATTGTGTTTTCTCGACATTTCCGCATCGAGCTCACTACGGCAGAGGGCCGCGCGAATTCCTTTGTAACGATTGGCCGCCATTGAAACGCCGATACCTGATCCACAGATCAGAATACCCGGAATGTTTTGTTGAACGACTTCATGACAAACTTTTTGAGCGTAGTCTGGATAATCAACTCGATCGGTACTGAAAGTTCCAACATCGATGATTTCGTAATTTTGAGAACGAAGGAAGTCTTTTACGACTTCCTTCATTTCATATGCTGCGTGATCGCAGCCAAGAGCTATTTTCATTAGTATCTGTAGTGATCTGGCTTGTATGGACCTTCTGGTTTTACACCAAGGTACTCAGCTTGCTTAGAGTTTAGTTTATCAAGTTTTACGCCGATTTTTTCTAAGTGAAGGCGAGCTACTTTTTCATCTAAGTGTTTTGGAAGAACGTAAACTTTGTTTTCGTAATTCTTGTGATTTTCCCAAAGCTCGATTTGAGCCATAACTTGATTCGTGAATGAGTTCGACATTACGAATGAAGGGTGACCAGTACCACATCCAAGGTTAACAAGACGGCCTTCAGCTAGAACGATGAGTTTCTTCCCTGATGGCATTACGTATTGATCAACTTGTGGCTTGATGTTTACTTTCTTCGCTGTTTTGTTCAGGTAAGCAACTTCGATTTCTAAGTCGAAGTGACCGATGTTAGCAACGATTGCTCCATCTTTCATTTGCTCCATGTGTTTACCAGTAATAACGTCAACACATCCTGTAGCTGTTACGAAGATGTCTCCGTGTTTTACAGCTTCATCCATTGTCATAACCTGGTAGCCTTCCATTGCTGCTTGAAGAGCACAGATAGGATCAATTTCAGTTACGATTACACGTCCACCTAATCCACGGAATGAACCAGCTGAACCTTTACCTACGTCACCGTATCCAGCAACAACACAAACTTTACCAGCGATCATTACGTCAGTAGCGCGTTTTACTGAATCAACAAGTGATTCGCGACAGCCGTAAAGGTTGTCGAATTTAGATTTTGTAGTTGAGTCGTTGATGTTGATAGCTGGAACTTTTAGCTCCCCTTTCTTCACCATTTCGTAAAGTCTATGAACACCTGTTGTTGTTTCTTCTGAAAGACCTTTGATGCCTTTTAGAAGCTCAGGATATTTTTGGTGAACCATAACAGTTAAGTCACCACCGTCATCAAGAATCATGTTTAGTGGAGAACCATCGGCCCACTTAAGAGTTTGTTCAATACACCAGTCGAATTCTTTTTCGTTCATGCCTTTCCAAGCAAAAACAGGAATCCCTGCAGCAGCGATTGCAGCAGCGGCCTGGTCCTGAGTTGAGAAGATATTACAAGAAGACCAACGCACTTCTGCGCCGAGTTCAACAAGAGTTTCGATAAGAACCGCTGTTTGGATTGTCATGTGAAGACATCCAGCGATTTTTGCTCCTTTCAGAGGTTTGCTTTTACCGAATTCAGCACGAAGTGCCATAAGACCAGGCATTTCAGTTTCTGCGATTTCAATTTCTTTACGTCCCCAGTCAGCTAGTGACATATCTTTTACTTTATAATCGGTAAAGGCCATTTTTCCCCCTTAGTGGATTGATATTTTTCGTATAAAATAGAGCGTGATAACTATAGCATCCTAACCACAACGTCACAAGGTTTAATCCATGGCCAGCTATACTCAGATAACTCTTCAAGAAGCTGAAGAAATTCTTAAGCTTTATGGGAAGAAAAAAGTCGTTAAATGTACTCCACTTTCATTGGGGATTTCGAACTCCAATTATAAAGTCGAACTGGAAAACGAAACTGTTTTGTTGAAAATTTCCAACGATAAAAATCAATTACAATTGGCAGATGAACAAAAGATACTCATGTATCTTCATCGTCAAGGTTACCCTTATTCACTGAAGCCTTTTGAGACAGTTGAACGAACTTTCATCTATCAGTATGGAAAATATTTTGGTGTTCTCTATCCGTTTGTTGATGGTATTCCACCGGGTCCATCAGATGTGACTTGCGCTGAAGTGGGAGCCGCTCTGGCCCGCTTGCATACACTCCCAAAAGACATTCAGATCATGAAAACATTGAGGCCTCATGAACAAGTTGGTTTTGGACCAAATGAAATCCTGGCCTATACAAAAACGAAGAACTGTCCGGAAGACTACGCTAAGGCCTTCGATTATTTTTTCCCAGATCAACTCCACTCTTTTCTCGATGCTCAACTGCAAGTAGGAGTTATTCATGGAGATTTGTATTACGACAACACTCTCTTCAACAATAACCATTTAAGTTCTGTCCTTGATTTTGAACAGGCCGGAATCGGTGAATTTCTCCTCGATCTGGGCATTTCGATCTCGGGAACATGTATTGAGAAAGGAAGAATCATTTCTCCTCTTGTGACTTCCTATTTAAAAGGCTATGAATCCATCAGACCACTACCGCTCAACGAAAGAATGCACCTTGATCAAGCGATCATCCTAGGCCTGCTTTCGATTTCCCTCTGGAGAATCAAACGATTCAAAGAAGGAAATCTCAACCCTCTTATGGAAGACTCTTACAGAGACTTGTTGGTTCGAGCTATGCACTATCACGAAATGATGAAAGGAAATATTTAGTTTAGGGAAATATGAAAAAGAAAATTGATTACAAAGAAAGACGATTAGATAAAAGCAAAAAAGAAAGAGCACCACGTAGTGACGTGAAAAGCGTTCCAAGAGCAAAAGTAAACCCAGATGGAACGAAAGAATTTGATCAATCAACATTTTTTGCTTCTTGTCCGCGTGAAGTTGAGCATCTTCTTGAAAAAGAAATTAAAGATCTAGGGATCACACGTATTGAAGTTGAAAAAGGCGGAGTTGCTTTCAAAGCAGAAACTGAACAGGCCATTGATGTTCTTCTCAATTCTCGAGTTGCTTCTCGTGTATTCAAAGAAATTCAAGTTTACACAATTGAAAATGAACGTGACCTCTATGCGCGAGCAAAAGAAAAATGGTGGGATAAAATTTTCAGCGTTAATCAAACTTTCAAAATCAACACACTGTTTGATCGTGACACGCGCGAAAGTTTTAACAATTCAATGATCTTTTCTCAATTATTGAAAGATGCCATCGTTGATAACTTCCGCGATAAATACGGCGAACGTCCAAGTGTCGATACGGGTCGCCCTGATATAACTTTCCTCCTTCGCGTAGAACGCAAACCAGGAACTGATCTCTTCAATGCTCGTATTCTTGTCGATATGTGTGGTGAACCTATTTCTAATCGCGGATACAGAGAAGAATCACTCAAAGCTCCTCTCCGTGAAAACTTGGCAGCGGCCATTGTGATGACAACTGATTTTGATCCAGAAAAAGATATCTTCACTGATTGTATGTGCGGTACAGGTACATTCCTCATCGAAGCGATCCTCATCCGTGCGAAAGTAGCCCCTTCGTATATCAGAGTTCGTCAGTACATTGAAAAGAAAATGCCAGTCTTCGATTTCTTAAAACACCCATGGTTCACAGCTGATAGAAAAGCACATCGCCTGTTTGAAGAACGAGCACAAGCTATTTATAACCATTCGCTTGCTGCTCTAAACGAACTTAAAACTCGCCAATTCTTAGGTTTTGATATCAATGAA
>CBIHOP010000061.1:0-11899 GCA_966211385.1 uncultured Bacteriovorax sp. | reverse complement strand
TCTAAGGACTGCCAAAAAAGTGCGAAAGCTAAAAGTCGGGAAACCCAAGTGAAGGCCATCGTCGCATCCATTAGACATCTCCCTCATAAAAAGGGGAGAGTAAAATGTCTTCTTCGATAATTCCTTTTCTGCTCACACTCGCCAATTTGAATTGAAATTTTTTGCCATGACCAATGGCCGCTTGAACCATGTTGATGGTCAATTTGTAGGAAAGGGTCTGTTCAAAAGGGATCTGTCCATCATGCTTCTCAATATCGTTTAAAAGCTGTCCAATGTGGGAATGAATCGCGAGGGTCATGTTACCCTGATCGTTGATGAAAAGGGCCTTTAATGAGGTTTTTGGCGTTTGATAAAGAGGTTTCCAGATGTCAGAAACGTCGCCACGATAAAAAAGCATGATCGTTTCGGAATAATCATCATAAAACTTCCAGGAAGGAAGCAGCGGTTTGATGAGATTGAGATACTTTTCAAAAAGTGTCATCCCAATAGTTTAAAGGGTATTTTAAGAATGAGAACTGAAAAGTGTTTCAATAATCGCCGCTTTTCGATTCATGAACAACTCTTGGAGAATGGTAAGAGATCCATTCATCTCAAACGGCGAATTTTTATTGAATTGAAAGTTCGAATCATTGATTTCGATGATTAATCCTTTCAATAGCAAGTGGTCTAATATCTGTTTAGTCATTAATTCGCTCAGGAACAACTGGCTGCAAATATCTCGTGGAGAGAAACTTCTCGTCGGTTCCTGACGGAAAAAGCAAATCATTTCGATTTCGGTAACATTCTTGAAATGTGATTTGATGAAACTTTTAATTTCGATTAATGAATTATTCGAGTGTGAAGTCATATCTTGTTCAAGAGTATAGAGGAAAAATGCAAAATAGGCAATTGCAATAATTGCCGGTCCGTTATAGGATTTTCCTATATGTACAATATGAATTATCTATATGCCTTCTTTGTCTGCGCGGAACATTTGAATTTTTCAAAGGCCGCGGCCATTTTAGGGATCACACAACCATCACTCAGTCAGCAGATTAAAAATTTGGAAGATCAACTCGGGACACCTCTTTTTCTTCGTAATGGAAAATCTGTAAGTTTGAATTCTAAAGGACATGAGTTACAAAAATCTTCATCACTTTTTTTTGATTTGAAAGATGAAGTTTCTAAATGTATTGAAGAAAAAACAAACAAAAGAAAGTCGCCTGTCGCTCGTATTCTAGTTACTGATGAAGTAGAGCGGCCATTCGTTGCTGAAGTTCTCGCAAAGGTTGCGCGAAGAATGAAAGGGAAGTTGGAGATTTTTTCTTCAACGACTGAAGAAGCACTCAGTAGAACAGTAAACAATGAAACTGATATTTTACTTAGTCATGAGAAAGTTGCATCCAGTTGGAAATTTATTAAAATCGATTTCCCCGTTTTTTTTGTCACGTCATCGACCATTCCTAAAATTCCCACGTTTGATAACCCCGGAAACGTATTAAAAGTTATGGATTATTTCGGACAAGATTTAATTATTCCAGCAGGAACAACCAAGCTTGGGAAAGAACTCGCTACTTTCATGAAAAAAGAAAACATCAAAAGAACCGTGCTCCTCGAGAGTAATATTGTTTCATGTCTTGCGCGTTTCGTTTCGAGCGGAACGGGATGCACGTTTTTGCCACTGCCTTATATTAAATCGTCTCTTTATCAAAATAGACTTTTCATGGTCGGGCCGCGTGATGGCTATTGGAAGCATTCCATTTACATCTACGCCAATATGTCGACTGAAGAGCTGGATAATCACCCTCTTGTAAAAATTATTCGTAGCTTTGGTGCTCTATAAGTAATAATATAGTTCCTTCAATAAGCGGGTAGGAGATCGCATGAAAGGAACGACATTTTTAAAACCACTAGAATTTACTCTTGAGGCCATTGGTGAAAAATGGAATCAAGGCGATAGAATCAAAGGCAGTTTGAAAATTCGTAATCACAGCGGTGACAACATCACTCTTCCTCTTGTTAAAATCATGTTAGCGGAAGGCAATTACAAAAAGATCAAAGCAAAAGACGCAAAAGCTTTTTCTAAAATCGAAGAAAATATTGTGGGATCCAACATTGCTCTGAGCGGTAACGAAGAAAAAGAATTCCCGTTCGAGTTTAATATTTCAGAAACATCATCCATCACAGATAAAAATGGAAGCCTCTATCTGGCCTTCTTTGATAAAGACGACGCACAACCGGCTAGTCACATTGAACTTGTGATTGAACCTCGTCCGGTCATCAAGCAAACACTTGAGATCATCGAAAATTTTATTCGTTTTAAAGTCAAAGAAATGAAAAGTGTGAAAGGAATGGTGGAAGTAAAACTCATGCCACCTTCATCACGTGAGATGAGCAATATCGATTCTTTGGTTTTAAGTCTTAGTGAAAATGATAAAACACTGACTCTTAAATACGCGTTCAATCTTCGCGGAATTGATATGTCGAGCGGAACAATGCAGACACAAAAGAAAACCAAAGACTTTGAACAAGTGTTCACATCAAAGCAATACATGATTTATGGTGATTCGCTCAATCAAGATTTTATCATTGCCTCACTTCAATCCATTCTTGCTGAAGTAAAACCAAAGCTACTCTAGTCAGCGAGTAATTCACAGTTGAGTTTTGCTTCAACAGGTGTAGATGCATTTACATTCAAATGGCCGCTTAGTTCAATCACTTCTGATTGAGCATCTGCCGTCATCCACCCACTGAAAGTTGATTGAGTATTTTTTAAATTGATCAACCCACTATCACTTTCACTGTTATTAAAAGTGCCTGTGAGAGTATGCCCGCCATAGATCAAAGTGAGCTCTGTTGCTCGCCCAGTGCCTGATCTATGTTCATAAACATTCATCAGTAGTTTGCTGTTTTCTTCAAAGAGAATGACGTCACCTTTACAAATTTTCCAGCGGCTATCTTTAGCAGAAACCGAGAGTGAAGAAATGATTAGAATAAGCACGAGTGATATTTTCATCAGAAAGCTCCCCTTAGCAATTGAGAGCTGTTTATCAAACTTTTTTGAATGATGGAAAGTTGCGCTTAGTTATAGGAATAGCTTTTCGAACTAAGCGAATTATTAAGCAAGAAACAAAGGCCGCAGTGCCGAGTGCCCCACCCAGTCCAATGTTATAGGGCAAAATGAAAATAAAAATTAAGGTAAAAATGAGGCTTCCCATGAAAAGATCGCGGTGACAAAAGAGAGAAGGATCACTCATGCCCAAGAAGCTTGCACCCAAGAAGGCAGCATTAAGTGTTTCCGCGAAAGGTAGGGAAGTTAAATGCATGATGAGGACGAAAACTAATGTTGTCATCGCGGAAATACGAATGGATCCCCAATGCGTTTTTTTTGCGAGCACATAAGTGAGCTGAGAACTAAAGATTGAAACGAGGAGGATTGATAAATTGATCACAACATTTTCCTCATCACAAAAAAGAAGGCAGAAGATATAAAAGCAATTGTTCCGAGACGCCCACCAAATCCATTAGCAAAGGGTCTGCTGGTTATAAAAAGAATGGCGCAAAAAAGAGAGAGAATAAAAACATCCATTGGATTGCGAAGTAATGTCAACGACGTCATTCCAGCAAAAGCTCCAGAATAAAGAGCTGCATGCAACCCGTTTCTTTCGTAGAAACGGGGAAAGTGTAAAAAAGATCCCGCGAGCCCAATACAAGCGGCCGCTGTCACAGCAGTGAAATGCAGTTCTTTCTGCAGGAAATAGCAGGCAAAACAGCCAACGTAAAAGGCAATCACTTTAGTCGTAAACAATTTCATAAGGAGCCATTATAAAGCAAAACAGTCTTGATTTCGAGTTCCTTTATATTCTTTATCAACCTCTGGTAAAAATTAAGAAGGAGGACTGCCATGGAATTTTCAACTTCAAATGTTTCTTACGATCGTCAATCTGCTCATATGCGACTCAAAAAAGTTAATCGAGAGGTGAGTTTAGAGACGGCAGCTAAGGTCATAAATGCCGGTGTGGCCATTGCTCAGTTCTTTTTGTCCCGTACCAGAAAGAAAAAACTGTGGATACTTGCTCCCATTGTTTCAATCCCTTATCTCGCAATGAATGCCACTCTTAAGCGAGCTCCAGTAGTAAAAATTCTTAAAAAGCTTGGCCTACGCTCAAAAGCGGAAATTGTGCGTGAAAAAGAGGAACTAAAACGATTTATCTGACAACTATCATCAGATTTAAGGATTTTATAAACCACGTTTGGTGCCGATAAGCGCCCTATGAAAAAGATTCTTATCGTTGATGATGAGCAAGACATTCGAGAGCTCTACGAACACTATTTATTAAAAATAATGGGTGAAGAGAACATCACTGTAGCAATGGATGGGGTAGATGCTCTCATGAAATGTTCAATTGAAAAATTTGATTTCATTTTGCTTGATCATCGCATGCCTAAATTAAATGGGGCCGATTTACTTGTCGCTATTCGCACGACTCATGGACCTAACAGGATGACTCCTATAATTGTCATCTCTGGCTATATCCCTGAAATAGAGCACGCTCCACATGAACTCGCTAAAACTTATTTTCTAAACAAACCTGTCGATTTCAAAAAATTACAGCTTATTTTGCATGGTTAGAACCTTGATGAAATCTTCATATTGGATTGGAAAAATTAACCGATAACTATGTTACTTTTTTAGGACAACAGAAATGATGGAAGTACAAAACATGAAAAACATTTTAATCGTTGATGACGAACAAGAGATTCACCAGGTCTTCAAATCGTTTCTAAATGATACGATGGGTGAGCAGAATCTCACTTTTTCGAATGATGGTGTCGAAGCAATGATGAAATGTACTGTTGAAAAGTACGATCTCATTTTGTTAGATCACAAGATGCCACGCCTTAATGGAATCGATTTACTTGTTGCTCTAAGAAATGGGTTAGGGGTTAATTCAGAAACTCCCATAGTACTGATTACTGGTGCCCTTCCTGAAATTGCTTATCTTTAAGATGAACTGCAGAATAAGTTCCTCGTTCCAAAGCCAGTGGACTTCGATCGATTAGAACTCATTATCAAATCTTCTTAACTTTTAAATTTTTACTTTCCAAATCTCCTCAGTGTCTTTCACTGAGAAGACGAGATAATCAGCTCCTCGAATATTTTCGAGATCTATGACCGTATTTTTCCCTTGAAGAACTCCCGAGAGCATGAAGTGGATGATGTCTTCGAGACGTTTTGTGAGTGGTTGTTTTGCGACTTGTCCTGCCATCTTAGAATTCCTTCTGGGTGGGTGGACCTAAGTTCTAGATTGAAAAGTTTTGATTAAAAATACGCAGCATGTGCAAAACTTCCTTGAGGAAAAATTCACTTTTGTAGAAGCGTTAAGTACCGATACTCAAGCTCCACATTGTCTGGAGCACAAATGCGCAAAAACAATTTTATTCTTACTGCATTATTTTTATTCACAGCATGTTCGACCACAGTTGATCACTCACCAACATTCAGAACATTTTCCAGTCATAAAAAAATTCAAGTGAATGAAGTTGTCATGACCTTGCATAATCGAATTGCCCGCGTGACAGAGTTGAGAGGAAACGAAACCGCACAGGAAGCTCTCGTAGAAAATTTAGGTTGGTATAACATTCGTGATCTCACTCCGGAATCAAATGAATGTGTGAAAAATGTTTGCACTGGAGAGTTTGTCAATGTGAACCAGACGGAAAAAATGTTCGTGGTCCATATCTTTGTTGATGGTCGAGTCTATTTAAATCATAATAAAAATTTCAAAGTCGAACGAATTGAAAATTTAAACTAGGGCCATTAAATGATAATTAAACTTGATACTCAAGAACCAAATTACCTTGAAGAAATTTATAGAGTGCAAAGGGCCTCATACGCTGTGGAGGCCAAACTTATTGGCTCCGATGCCATTCCTCCATTACATGAGTCGCGTGAAGAACTTCAACAGACTGATGAAAACTTTCGCGGATTTGTTCTCGATGGAAAACTAATTGGATTCGTGGCCACGCAGCCTGAAGATCAATTTCTCAGAATCTCCCGCATGTGTGTGGATCCTGATTATTTTAAAAATGGCATCGGCAAAGCACTGCTGCAAAACATTCTCAACACACGCACTCCAGGCACGCCCATCATTGTTTCAACAGGAGAGCAAAACACACCAGCAAGAAATCTTTACGAAAGATTTGGTTTTGTTTTAAACAGAACTTTTGATGCTGGAGGTGTGAAGGTTGCTGAGTATACCCGAAAGTAAAATTAAGTACACTCGAAATATGGCGTCGAATTCTGAAACCTTCTTACACATTTTGTGAGCGTTGATGGCAACTCTTTATAAGTAGCTTCTTCTCGTTTTCCATAATAACAACCAAGATAAAGCGGCTCAGATTTGGCCTTCGGAAAACTCCAGACCTGAGGTTCAGCATCGCTGAAGGGAGCAAGACGAGCATTATCTCGAGGGTTTCCATCAAAGAGTGCAATCTCTTTTACACCAGCAGTAGTTTTAGCAGGGCAAGTGTAATTGATCGCTGAATATGAAGTTGATATTGAAAGTAATGACAGTGAGAACGTTAAGAATATTTTTTTCATGTCTCGAGCATAGGATGAAAAATCTCATAACGAAACCGCTGTGCCTAAAAACAGTTTGCTTTCGTCAGGCATGTTTGTCCTAAAAAAAGTCGCATCTTTCATATCAAAGTTTTTCCAGGCTTCAGATTAAGCAGATCGTGGAGAGTGAGTATGCTTAAAATTCGCAGCACTAATGAAAGAGACATAGAAGATTTGAAATTAATGTATATGCTATCAAATGATCTCATTTGTATTGTTGATTATGATGGTCGCTATAAACGAATAAATCCCGCTTTCGAATCCCTGTTAGGTTATAAGGTTTCCGAGCTGATTGGTCGGTCGGCATTCAGTTTAATTCACGAAAAAGATCGGCAAAGAACTGAGGATATGATGAATCTGCTTTGTAGAGGCGAACATATTAAAAACTTCGAAAATTGTTTAAAACATAAAAATGGTTCTCTTGTGCATATTTCATGGAGTGCAGTCGCATGCGGAAGCGGCGTCTATGCCATAGTAAGAGACATAACTGCCATGGTGAAAGCAGAGGCCATACTTGAGGAACAGCAGAGAAAAATCCTCACTGAATCAGCAAAAATTTATTCGCTTGGAGAAATGGCCTTAGGCATCGGGCATGAAATAAAAAATCCTCTTTCAATCATCAATCTCATTATTAATCGCATTCGCAAAGTTACGAATGAAGGACAAATCACTCCAGAATTCATTTCCACTTATATGGATAAAACAGAAAGTGCCGTCAAACGAATTGATAAGATTGTACAAGGCCTGAAAACACTTTCACGCAATAACGAAAATGATCCTCTGGAAAATTTTCGGCTTAAAGATGTCATCACAGAGATGGCAGATTTAATGGACGAGCGATTAAAAAAAGATGAAGTGAAACTGCAAATTGATGGTCTAGATCATGTTGAAGTATATGCAAGAAGCTCTATGATTGCTCAGGTCATTGTGAACCTTATCACAAATAGCTGTGATGCCATCAAACATCTTGAATCAAAGTGGATTCACATTGATTGTTTTGAAAACGATGGACAATACTTCATCCAGTTCACCGATAGCGGATACGGCATAAAAAAAGAAGATCAAGATAAAATTTTTCAAAAGTTCTACACAACGAAGCGAATAGGGGAAGGTACAGGTCTCGGATTATCTATTTCAAAAAAGATCATAGAGCATAACGGTGGTGTCCTGTACCTCGATTCTCATTGTGGTCATACACGTTTTGTCTTTTCACTAGACAAGGCCAAAGTTTTAGCTAGCGCTGCTTAAATGGCGATGATGATCTCTTCGCCAGCTTCTTTCACCTGCATGATGGTGGTGTTCGTGAGGAACGGCCAGCTGTCCAAGGGCAAATGCACCTAAAGCAAGACCAAGATCGCGAAGAGCTATGTCGTAAAACCCGCCCAGCATGAATAGGTTGAAGATAATACCCAACAGCCAAGCACTCAAGACGTAAGCAAAAATTTTAGGTTTTAAGAGAACTCCAATCCCCACAACGATCTCGACCACTCCAACTCCCATCATGAATGTATTGGGTGAGACATTCAGCATTTCAGGAAAGAAAGGCGCTAAATAATCAGGCCATTCTGTGAGGTAATTAAAAAATTTGTCCGCTCCTGCAACGATTGGGGCAAGAACGAATCCTGTTTTTAAAACATTGTAGGCATGTTCAGAATATTGGGTTTCAGATGTGATTGGAATGTTTGTTCTTTCCATTGATCTCCTCCTTTTTTACTGACTACATGAATAAAGTTTCAATTTTTGTTCCAACTTTGTATGGAGGAAAATGGTTTAGTTATGTTAAGCTTTTTGGATGAATTTAAATTACTCGTTTGTAACATCAGAAGAATTTATGCCTCTGTTCAGAGAGAATCGTCCAAAGTTATTCGGAGAGAATAATGATGTGAATTATGCTTTATATTGGTCCGACGAAGAACACGAAAAATTTAAGGCCCTGCAAAAAAAATGTTCGACTGATATTCGTTTCTATCTTCTCTGCAAAGACGGAGACAAAGTCGCTGGATGGAGTTGGGGCACCCAACTTGATGCTGAAGAATTTTACATGGTAAATTCTGCCGTTTTTCCCGAGTATCGAAATCGTGGTGTCTATAAAACAATGATGAATATGATGATTGCAAAGGCCAAAGATGAAGGCTTTCAGATTATTTCAAGCAAACATAGAGCAACAAACAATGCTGTCCTGGTCCCCAAATTAAAAGCAGGATTTAAACTCATTGCTATGAAGTTGCATCCACGCTTCGGTGTTCTGGTTGAATTGCATTATTACACGAATGAAAAAATGAACGGGTTGTTAGACTATCGCACAGGTGAATCAAAAGATTTTCCAAAAGCCTAACAAAGGTCATGTTTTTTTGGCACCCATTCTGCAAAAATGATACAAGCTATGAACAAGAAAATACCATTAATTCTAATTTTCGCCGCCGTCCTCATTGGACTAACCATTGGGTTTGGCTCTTACACATTCATTTATGCCAAGGGATATGCTTATTTTTCGGATGATCCCAAGGCCTGCATGAATTGTCATTTGATGCGTGATCAGTACGAGAGTTGGAACCGCAGTAGTCACCACGCAGTCGCAACATGCAACTCATGTCACACTCCAAAAAATTTCGTGATGAAATATGTTAATAAGGCCGATAATGGATTTTGGCATTCGCTAAAATTCACAACAGGAAATTATAAAGACCCTCTTCAAATTCGAGCTCATAATTTTAATATAACAATGAAAGCATGCATGAATTGTCATTTCAATTTAATGAATACGACGATTCACCAACAGGGAATTACCGAGGGACGTTCTTGCGTTTCTTGTCACCGCTCCGTTGGGCACGCCCATTAGAAGATGGATAAAAAAGAAGGTTGAGAGATGATGAAATCAAAAGGAAAATTAATTGCCCTCATGAGTATTGCAGCGATTGCAGGAGTTGGTATTTGCCTACTGCTCGTGAACATCTTGGAGAAAAAAACTGAGTCAAAACACACTTTCTTCAGAGTTGTTGAAATTGGCGAAATGGAAGATGACCCCGCAGTCTGGGGGAAAAATTTCCCGCATCAGTATGACATGTATAAACGAACTGTCGATCAGCAGCGTACACGCTACGGTGGTTCCGAAGCTGTGCCTCGCACGCCAGATAAAGCTGATCCACGCAGTGTCGTCTCTCAATCTCGAATTGAAGAGGATCCACAATTAAAAAGAATGTGGCTTGGTTACGCTTTCTCTCACGACTTCAGAGAAGAGCGCGGTCACGCTTACATGCTTGAAGATCAAGAATACACTAAACGCCAAGAGTATGTTTCACAACCTGGTGCCTGTATCAACTGTCATGCTTCTACTTATGTTCCGATGATGAAAGCAGGTCATGGGGATCTCATGGCCGGCTTCCATGCCTTGAACAAACTTCCTTACAAAGAAGCTCGCGGGCACGTTAAACATCCAGTGAGCTGTATAGATTGTCACACGCCGGATACAATGCAACTTCGTGTAACAAAACCTGCATTCATGATTGGGATCGCTGAATACAAGAAGTCACAAGGTGTTCAACATTATGATGTGAATAAACAAGCAACTGCTCAAGAGATGAGAACATTCGTCTGTGCTCAGTGCCACGTTGAATACTACTTCAAAGGAAAAGAGAAGACGCTTACTTTCCCTTGGTCGAAAGGTATTAAAGCTGATCAGATCCTAAGCTACTACCAGGAAAATGGTCACAAAGATTGGGTACATGCTGAAACACAAGCACCAGTTCTAAAAGCACAGCACCCTGAGTTTGAATTATTCTCACAAGGAACACACGCGAAAGCTGGAGTTTCATGTACTGACTGTCACATGCCTTATGAACGTGTTGGTGCCATGAAAATTACAAATCACCATGTTCGCTCTCCTATGTTGAACGTGAATAAATCATGTCAAACTTGTCACCACGTTCCTGAAGATGAGTTAAAAGACAGAGTACAAACGATTCAAGAACGTCACTTAGAAATGCGTAAGAAAGCGATGGATGCGCTGATGGTTTTCATGGATAACATTAAAATCGCTCAGAAAAATAACATGCCAAAGGAACGTATGGATAAAGCACTTAACTACCAAAGAGAAGCGCAGTTCCTCATCGATTTCATTGAAGCAGAAAACTCTTACGGATTCCACGCTCCACAAGAAGCGGCACGCTTGATTGTTCAGGCCATGGACCGCATCCGTGAAGGGGAAATTGTACTGAGAAAATAATTGCTATAATAATTTCAAAACCCACGCCTGAATCATGGGAACACCTAAATGTTTTTCCCATTTCTGATTCAGGCGTGCGAGTTTTTCACTGCCACAAAATGTCTCGCATTCCACAACTCTAAATTTTTTCGCGGCTTTTCTGATTTGCTCTTCTGAATGAGAGTGACCATGCAAGTGAACTTCATCACCATTGGATGTTTTAAAATGCGCCAAAACACCTTGCGAAGACCGGTAGGGATGTATGTCTGAAAAGATCAGCTCTCCACCAGGATTCAGAATACTTGCTGCTTTATCAAAAAACGTTTGTAAGTCGGAGATGTGTTCAAGCACCAGGGCCATAACGATGGCATCGAACTTCTGATGAAATTCAGTAGTGAGAAAATCGCCTTCAATAAAAGTGACATTTTCTTTTATTTTTTCTCTCGCAACTGCGAGCATACCGGGAGAGAGATCCAAAGCGATAACCTGATTTTGCTGGGCCACTAAACGAACTGTATGCCTTCCAGTTCCACATCCGATCTCTAAAACATTTTTATGTTTTAAATGAAAATAAAGTTCAGGAAAATGAAGATCATCAATCGCTACCGTTGGATTAGGATACGAATCGTAGAATTGAGACCAGGTGTTGTAAGCTTGTTTATTTTGTTCAGACATAGAGACTCCATTTCGATTAACCTTGATCGATAGGAGCATGAATTTTTGAACTCACTATGAGGACGCAGCGCCACTGCACTCATATCTTACAACACCTGGTCATATTTTTCAATGCAGTTATTTAATCCACGATTTCTTATAGTCTTGAGCATACGTTTCAATTGAACGAGGTTTTACACCTGTGATCAATGCCACGTTATCAGTTGTTCTCTCTGCATACCCAAGTTTGAAATAATCAAGAATCACAATTAAAAACCTAGCGTAGTTTTCCGGAACACCTGCACCTCGAAGACCGTCATACATTTCCTCCGGAGAAATTTCTTGATAGCCGATTGTGCGGCCAGAAACACCGGACAGAATTCTTGCAACTTCATCATGATCGAGAGCACGAGGGCCTGTAAGATCAAAATCCTGATTATCGA
>CBIHOP010000060.1:0-11903 GCA_966211385.1 uncultured Bacteriovorax sp. | reverse complement strand
TATTTCACGTTTCAAGTTCTCAGGTGAAGATCAAGGTAAGCGCATTAAAGAATTGTAGGGTGGCGAAAAAAATCGCGTGCATTTAGCGGCGATGCTTAAAGAAGAAGGGAACGTTCTTCTTCTCGATGAACCAACCAACGACTTAGATGTGAACACACTGCGTGCGCTCGAAGAAGCATTGATGGAATATGCTGGATGCGCTGTAGTGATTTCCCACGACCGTTTCTTTTTGGATCGTATCGCAACACATATGATTGCTTTTGAGGGTGATCAAGTGGTTTACTTCGACGGAAATTTCTCGGACTACGAGGAAGATAAAAAACGTCGTCTTGGTGACAAGGCTCTTATTCCGAGCAAGACATCATACAAAAAGTTAACCAGGGATTAAGAATCCCACAAACCTCAAGGGAGAATTCTATGAACAAGTGGATTGTCGCAAAATTTGGTGGAAGTAGTGTGAAGGACGCAAGTGCCATGCTTCGTGTAAGTCAAATTGTTGAAAACAATCCACTGATCAAAGTGGTCGTCATCTCGGCCACACAAAATACAACAAACCAATTAGAATTCATTTCAAAGGCCGCTGTCTCAGGAGATAAAAACACTCTTGATTCACTTGTAACAGAACTTGTTCATCGTCATACGGCCATCGCTAAAGAACTTTTCACAAGTCCTGCAGCGATGTCTGATCTTGAAAAAATCTATGAAGAGCTTCGCGGTCTTTGCGATAAAGTTTCAATTGAAAAGTCATGTGCACCTAAAACGATGGATCAGTTGTATTCAATCGGTGAGCGCATGTCTTCGTTGCTTGTTGCTGATCTGATGAAATTGAGAATGGCCAATAAGCGAATTGATCTGCTTGATGCCCGCAAAGTCATCAAAACAAACTCTGACTTTCATAAAGCAGAACCGCAAATTGATCTCATTGCTCAGCACGCACGTGAACTTCTGAATGAGCGCATGATGGATGATTCAGTCATCGTTACTCAGGGATTCATTGGCGAAGACTTATTAGGAAATACAACGACACTTGGGCGTGAAGGTTCTGATTATTCGGCAGCTCTTTTTGGCGAGGCCATCGATGCTTCTCTTGTTCAGATCTGGACGGATGTTCCAGGAGTCGCAAGTTCAGATCCGCGTATGGTGAAAGATGCCAAATTCATTTCAAGACTTTCGTACGATGAAGCAACTGCGCTCGCAACTTTAGGAGCGAAAGTTCTTTATCCAACAACTCTTGCTCCCGCAAAAAGAAAAGATATTCCCGTTTTCGTAGGCTCTTCACTTGATCCAAAAGCAGGTGGAACAACAATCACAAAAGAGCAGGATTCAATGTTCTCACTTAAGGCCGTGAGTCTTCTGCAGAAAAAAGAATACTCGATAGTTTCTTTCGTTGGTGTGAACCTCGAAAATGAGCATCGTCTGGTTGATGATTTAAAAGGCCACTTCAATGGCATGCCGGTAGAGTTTTACGATCTCACATCGGTTTCAGTGAGCTTCAAAATTTTAAGTCCAGACAAGAATGCCGTTCTCTTACGAGCACACGACATTCTTGTTGAACATTACTCATAACCGGACAAAAAAAATGCAGCCGAAGCTGCATTTTTACTACTTAGTTAAGAGTTTTGGCCGGTGGCGGATTTTGATTCAAAATATTCTCTCATAGAACGGGGTCTCGTTCTCTGAACCGATGACCCTGCATATTTCTTTTACTCGTTTATTTTCCATGTGCACGACATAGTCGATGTTTTTACAAACTAGTTTCATCACAAGTGAATAGGAAAGATCAGCACTCTCTGAAAAGAGGGTAAAAAGAAGCGCTATTCGGTTAAGAGCATCTACTCCAGAGCTCGCGTGAATGGTGCTCATTAAACCTTTATGGCCTGTATTCATGGCCAGTAGAAACGGCACGACCTCTGTGGAACGCATCTCTCCGACAACGATTCGATCAGGACTCATTCGGAGTGAGTAAGCACAGTAATCTTTTAATGTCTTTCCTGGTTGATCTTTCACGGCGAGAAAGGCCGTTTGACCTGGATGTTGCTTTAAAATTTCATGGGTATCTTCCAAGACAACAAGATGTTCTTCGTGAGGAATAAGCTGCACAAGACTTCGTAAAAAAGTTGTTTTGCCCGATCCTGTTCCACCCGAAATAAGGACATTTTTTTTCTGCCTCACTAGATCTGCAACTGTCTCCAGTATGTGTGGATCTAGTTGAAAAAGATCAAGGGTAGGGTGATCACCTTGAATTTTTCTGAGGAATAACTTCGATTGAGACTCAGCTGATGTTGAAGCGTGAACAAGTGTCGCACGCATTTGAAGTCCATTTTTGGAAAACATAAAACTGGAAAATGGTTCATTGAAATTCCAGGTGATGTTTTGTTTAAGCGCCATCACTTCCAGACTTAGTTGAAATTCATCTTTTGAAAGTGAATTGATTTCTCGATCAGTTCTTTCGTTGAAAGTGATCACTTGGCAGCGATTCGACGAATGAAAAAGAATTTCTAAAAATGGATCTTTAATCAGGTCATTTAAAAAAGATTGATGATGAATGCGGTTAAACCATTCCTCCAGATAACGTGTATCTTCAGCGGATCCTCTTGTGATGTTGAGTTCCTTTAAAGTGTGAATAAGAATTTCATCGAAAGAAACCTGACTCGATTTTGTAATTAATCGACGGTAATGTTCCTTGAACAAAAAAAGAATATCGTCTTGGTAATTAAGTAATAAATTATTCATGTTCACTAATCTCAATAATGCCGGTAATAAGTTTAAAATTGCTTTGATTGCTTTTAGATTTGAACAATTCTCCTAGGAGAGGAATGTTGTGAAGAAAGGGCATTTGATCGACAGCATTTGCATCTGTTTTGAGCGAGACTTGAAACATTTGTGTCGCTTCGGCCAGATTCAAAACGATTGAAGACTTTTCTTTATTTCCGCTAATGCTTACTTGCTGACCATTTGATCCTGGTGTTGGTCGAGTGAGTTCTGTTTCATAATCAACGCGGATTTTATCTCCCATGTTTTCGATTTTTATTTTTATTTTGAGCCCTGCAAACTGCCACTGCGTTTGCGAAACCATTCCATTCGAACTCACGCTTTGATAAGGGACATCTGCGCCTATCTGAAATTCTGCCGGATTCATAGGTCGAATGAGACCTTGAGGTTCAGCTAATGTATTCATTTTGACTTTTTTCTGCGCGAGTAAGACCGCATTTTTTTCAACAACAGTTCTTAGTGGTAATCGAATAAGATCCCCTAAACTGGCACTAAGCTGATCAAGACCCAGTCGAAGCTCTTCACCATCAAGTTGCTCCAACTGTATAAGGCGAAGTTTAAAAGAATAGTTTTTTAACGAACGCTGATCACTGCGTTCCAAAAAGCGCACTCCCCATTTTTCTGCGAGCTGCTTTTTTAATGTTTCAGAAGGAGAATCGTTTGAAGGATAAGAACATTGAATATCGCTGAGAGAAACTTCACAGCGCACATTCTCTTTATAATCGTTGAAGAAAGCATGGTAAATCTGAGCGATGATTTCATTTTTGACCTGAGTTTCAATGGTCATCCCATCTAAAATGATGTCACGGTTTTTAGATTCGATTTTTTTATATTGAATAAATTGTTTGATGGAAGTGATTTCACCGGCCGTTTTTAAATAGGGAATGTGCATTTGGGTATTAATCCCTAGGCTCCCCAAAAGTTCGGCGAGCTGCAGGTATTTGGCCTCTTGGATTTTGCTGATGACAAAAACCTGGTGTTTAGAAGCTTGAGATTGCCCCTGATTCCAAACGAGAATCTCGGTGTGACCAAGACGAGCTCCTCTTACGATCAGCTCTTTTTTGCGTTCATCGAAGCGGTAAGTCAGTATTTCTTTGTTACCGACATTAAACTTTTTCATTTGAGGCAGAGATAATGAGAAACTTTCGCCTTTTGCGATGATGAAGTCTTTAGGAACTTCTTTAAGTGTCTGGGCCGACAATGGCGCAGCGAGAAATATAATAACAGGGAAAAGTCCTACTATTCCTTTGACACAAGGATGGAAAATCGGTACAAAAGAGGGCTTAAAGCCCGAATATTGTGCGAAATTAAATTTAATAGTGTTGAGTCTACGACCGCTGATGTGAAGTTCACCGTTGTAGGAATAGAGGAGTTGTCGAATGGTTTCAAGAACATGTGTTACAAACAACAGAAGATTACGTAAAAAGAAAAATGCTGGAGCTAAAAGAAAAGCTGCCAACAGAAATAAAGGAACGACTCCAAAGTTCGCTATCCACGCGGCAGCGGCTTCTAAGTAAGTTCTCTTTTTGCCGCTACGAAAGTGGCGGCAAAGTTTTGTTTCTGGTCTCATAAGTTTGCTCCTTCTTTTTTTTCATCTCTCAGCTCTGTGATCGCAAGGTCATCTTCAAAAAAAGAACTCAAAGAATTATTCACGACATAACGATTCACTTTCAAAACATCCAGTTCACCGCTTTGTTGTAAACACAAGTGCATGATGGCCTCAGTTTTCAAAGAGCATTGTTTTGTGTCTTTAAAAGTCAGCATTGATGCCGGAATTTTGAATTTCTTTTCCAGGATTTTGAGAAGCATCTGGCCTTCTTCTTTTGAGGCGAGATTTTCAACCAGGATAATGTCTCTAGCGAATAGCGTATTCGTCATGAACATTAAAAGAAAACATTTAAAGATTAATTTCATATTGTGATCCCCTTGCTACTTTTTTAGTCGTTTGAACTTTTGTTATATGGGGAACAGCTATCATCATTTCATCAGTTGTCGCTGATAGTTTCAGCAATTCGTTTTCTGGAATTTCAATTTTGAAACGACGTTTTTGCTGGAGGGATGAATCTTTTATGGCGATTTCTTCATGCAACCATGCTTTTTGTACGAGCACTTTTTTGTCAGAAGCAAGAAGGGTCACGAGATGTGGACCTTTTAAGTCTTCGAGCGCGAGCAGAGGATTAAGATTAAGTTCTAATAGCTGAAAGCCTGTATGCAATTCTCTCTTTTTTTGAATGAGAGGACGTTCATCTTGTGAGGGCAAGCAGAGCATGGCCACGAGAGCGTTACTGATTAATATGGCCGATAGAAATTTTAGTTTCTCGCGTTTTTTGTTCAGAGTGCTTTTTTTGAGTTCTTCTTTTAGATTCGAGCTGATCCCATTCATGCGTAAACTCCTCAGAGATTTTGATATGTTCTTTTTGATAGGCCTTATAGATATGCATAAAGCCGCCAACAATCAAAAGAATGATTGAAATCCAGACGGCCATTTCAATTTCGAAAAAACCTTGTTCTCTTTTTCTTCGGTTTCCACTTTTAGATTGGGATCGAAGGAACCGGAAAGGTGATAAGTGGAATGTAGGGCAAAGGCATTTTTTAAACGAATGCCATTGGGTAATTTGAAGATTTTGATGGTCCATTTTTTTTCTCGCACGAGAGTCGTTTGATCGAAGTTTGTTTTAGGAACAGCAAGCGCCGTTGTTTGATAGGGAAGTTGGCGCAAATAACTCTGGGACATTTCCAGCGAACAGAACTCTGTTTTAACAAGTTCTGTAAGGTAATGAGCATGACGTGTGTTGCGGGCCAGAGTTAAGCTTTTAAAGGCGGCCAAGCTTGTTGGATTCGCGGTCATCGATGCTGCGTACGCTGTTCGAAGAAGCCAGTTAAAGGCCGTCATATCAAATATGTAATTTTCAGTTTTAATATTGAGTTCATTCATGCAGAGATAACTGGCCTTGCGGTAGCGTGCTTCATTCAGTTCAATTTTGAATTTCGTTATAAAAAAGAGAAGAAGCGCTGAAAACATAACGGTGAAAACTGCGCCCATAAGAGTGAGACTTCCGCGATTGTGGGTCTCGCGCGTTTTTTCAATGAATTCTTTCTTGGTTTTATTGAGGGTTTTATCGGCCTTAAGAAAAAGGTCGGCCATTTGCGTGGCCGACATTATCAGAATGCTTGAGCAGAGAATGAAGTTTAGGATCATCATTTGTTTTTGATGTGTTCTGTAATCTGCTCTTTCATGTCATCCACTCGTTCTTCAATGGCCTTTCCGAAATTTTTGACCACTGTCAGACAGACGATACCGACTAGGCTACAAACGATGACATACTCCATGACTCCCTGGCCTTTTTGATTCTTAAGCAATTGTTTCATTTTCATTGATGACCTCCTTTGTAGGGGCACTTTTGCAGGGCGCTTGCCAACAGTGCTGAGAGCTAGGGGAGTGAAAAATGGAAACTTTTACCGCCAGGGCAGTTCATACTTTGAACCGAGGGCAAAAAAAGGTGATTGCGTGAAGAGACGTTACCCATTAAAATTACTCCATGGACGCTAAAACTAAACTATATGTCTTTGCCAAAAAAGAAGTGGCCCTCATTTTCATATTCATGATTTTGATCGCCATCACATCATTTGTTCTTGGAGTAAAAATCGGAAAGAACTACTCGCTCGAGATGGCCGGTATCACTCCAGAAGATCAAAAGAAAGTTGTTGAACTTCTTTCAAATAAAGAAGAGGCCCTTCAAGAAATTAAGGCCAACCCTGAAGCAAGCACTGTTGATAGTTCAGACATCGAAAATAAACTTCAAGAAAAAATCAGCGCTGAATTCGGAACAGATGCTACGAAACCGAACATGTCTTCTGAAGCTCCAGCTCATGGAGCTGCTAAAGATGAATTAAGTGGTAAATTCACAATTCAATTAGGGAGTCACAGAACTCTTAAAGAAGCTGAAGATTTTGCAGAAGGTTTTAAGGCCCGTGGATACAATCCAATCATCAATCAAATCGAAATCAAAGGTAAGGGTACTTGGTACCGTGTAAGCCTTGGGGCCTTCAATACAATTGAAGAGTCGAAAGCGTACGTGACTCGTGAGAAATCTCTTTTCTTAGGGCAAGATTACACGATCATCAAGATGCCTTAATTATGAAAAAAACAACCAAACGTCTTTCTAAAGCTCCTATTAAAAAGCAGGCCAAAGCTAAAGCACCAGCGAAAGCTTTTGATCTTTTCGCCCTCATTATGGCGGGAGGAAAGGGAACGAGATTCTGGCCTGAATCTACTTCTAAGCGACCGAAGCAATACCTCACGCTCATTAGTGAAAAAACCCTCCTGCAAGAAACGATTGATCGTTTTGAGAGTTTTGTAGCACCAGAAAATAGATTTGTTGTCACTGTTCAGGAGCAAGAAGATCTCTGTCGTAAATCGACTAAGGGAAAAATAAATTCTCGAGGAATGATTTTCGAACCGACAGGCAGAAATACAGCGCCCTGTATTTTAATGTCACTCGCAAACCTTTTAGAGAAGGGCGTGGGCATGGATGATGTGGTCGCAATCGTACCTTCTGATCATGTTATTTTAAATCAAAAAGGGTTCCATCAAACGATTCAAAAGGCCGCTGACTTTTCTCATCGTCATCAGCAAATTGTAACAATTGGAATCACACCACACTTTCCGCACACAGGATTTGGTTACATCTTAAAAGGTGATTTGATTGAAGAAGAAGCTTTTCAAGTCAATCGCTTCAAAGAAAAACCTCATTTTGAATTAGCGGCTGCCTATGTAAAAAGTGGTCAGTACTTGTGGAATGCAGGTATGTTCGTGGCACCAGTAAAAGTTTTTCTTCAAGAGTTTGCCGAGCACTCACCAGAGATGTTTGAACACTTCGATGCTCTTAGAAAAACGGCGGAAAATCCGCGTGCTCTCAAAAATGTCTATATGAAATTGCCAAGCGATTCTATCGATTACGCAGTCATGGAAAAATCTGAAAACATCGCAGTAATGCCAGCGACATTCGATTGGAATGATCTTGGATCTTGGGATGCACTCGCATCAGTGTTGAGCGAAACACATGGAAACACTGTTGTGAAAAGTGAAGGCACGCACTTTCTTAACTCAGCAGACAATGTGGTTTTTGCTCCAGGAAAATTTGTGTCACTTATCAACATGGATAAACACGTCGTTGTCGTCAATGAAAACGTTGTTCTTGTGGCCCCTTTAAAAGACGCACAAGAAATCAAGAAGGTAGTTGAACAACTTCAAAAAGACCGTCCAGATCTCACTTAGACAAATCTTTTACGCAGGTAAATTCATTTAATTCTCCCACTAATTAAGATTAAGATGAGTGAATGAAGAACATTCTTCTTTTACTCACCTTTATTTTCATCTCGAGTAGTTGTTCCACCTCAACTCAAAGGACACCTATGGCCCTTTGTCCAGATTGTAATGTCATTGTCTTTACTGCTTCTAGCTTAAGGGCCGATCGGCTCAGTCTTTATGGTTATAAACGAGAGACTGATCAAGCGCTTGCTAAATGGATGAAACATGGAGTGGTGTTTGATCATCACTACACCGTTGGAAAATGGCCTTTTCAAACTTTGATGTCGGGAGCAACGGGGCTCTCTCCTGAAAATCATGAAGTTCTTCTAAATAGCTATCATAACGATCTCAACTTCGGTCCACTTCGTCTGCAGCATGATCGATTAAGCGATGATAAAAAAATGATCGCTGAAATCATGAAAGAAAATAACTACACGACAGCATTTATGGGGGGACGCCCGCATCCTTCGTTTTATTCACCTACCGCTGGATACGCTCGCGGTGTGGATCATTTTTTGGGAAAGAGTTTACATTATCACACGGATTTGCCGGAGCTTTTTCAAACGTTTGATAAAATCAAAGACAAGAAATTTTTCTTCAACATTAATACAATTCGTTCTCATTTTCCGCACTTTGTGTTGCCTAAAAATTTCACAAGAAAATTTCAAAATAAGAACTACAATGGTCCACTTCCACGTAATGAAGAAGAGTATTACGATATTTGGCTAAAATGTTTCAAGCAAAAGTCGAGTGAGTGCCCGATCAATTTCAATACGCTTTCACAGAAGAAATTAGATTCTGTTCGCTTCTCAACGGATCTATATGCATTATTACAATTTAGTAAACGAGACGATAATGTTGAAGATGAACTTATGATGGAAGACTATAATGACGATTCAATCGCATTTACCGATGTCTTCGTTGATGAGATCTTTCGCTATCTCGAACGTAATGACCTTTTGAAAAAAACCATCGTCATTTTTACGGCCGATTTAGGTACAACTATCAATGATCGTTATAGTTACGGCAATGGCACATTTTCCGATGTCTATTTTGGTTATGGCTCATTTCAAGAAGAAGTTTTAAAGATTCCGCTTGCTGTTTATCTGCCTGATCGGGCGGAATTAAAACTTCCGCAACAGCGAATCGATGCTATCACTAACACGACTGATATCGTTCCCACCATTTTGAATTTAACGGGAGTTAAATCTAACTCAACATTCGATGGTGAAAGTCTCGTACCTTTATTGACCGGAGAAAAGGAAAAAATTCGCGATTACACTTTTGGACTTTCATTTCGACCTCAACGAGGTGTGGAAACTTTTATTCGAAACAAGGATTTTATCGCAACCAAAGAAAAAAGAGGTTACTACGGCATAGATGTGAAAACAAAAACGATCATTCCAGAACGCCGATTTTCACCGCAAGATCCTTATCCTGAAATGATCAAAATAATGGATAAACATTTTGGACCAATGCCTGTGAAAAACGCCGAAGAAATCAGGTTAAAATTCAATAATAGTTTTGAGCCGTTTAAATACTAGAGCACACGCTTAAAAATATGATCTACTGAGTTAAGGTAGATCTTTCTTAAACCTTCCGCATTCACTTCGGGCAAGCTTACGTTTACGTTGCGCTTTTTAAGTTCATTCAAAATAACGTCTCTAAACTTACTAGGACTTGTTTTTGCTTCTTTATCAAACGAAGCGGCCTGAACAATGGCATAGAGTTCTTCACGAGTCGTATCAGCGCAAACATTAATCAAATGGTGAAGATAGAAGCTAGAAAGATAATGAGTGTTGTTTAGAACTTTTCCTTCAACAACTTCGGTATCAATATCTAATAGATTTAGCGTCGTTGTAAAACGATCGAGTGCATATGTAAGAATGCCGAAATGGTCTGGAAGATAAAGTCTTTCTGCACTTGAATGAGAGATATCTCTTTCATGCCAAAGAATAGAATTCTCTAATGCCAGATTTAGAGGCGATCTTAGGAAACGTGATAACCCAGTAAGGTTTTCTGATGCGATCGGATTTTTTTTATGAGGCATCGTGCTCGAACCTTTCTGGCCAGGTCTGAATCCTTCGGCCACTTCACGAACATCTGAATGATGAAGATGACGAATTTCTACCGCTAGTCTTTCAATGGCGTTGGCCAGAAGGGAAGTGATCGCAATTAATTTTGCCAGACGGTCGCGCGGAATAATTTGAGTTGATACATCTTCCACTTTTACATTGAGCTTGCGTGCCACACTTTCTTCGATATCCGGTGTGAGAATCGTATAATTTCCAACTGCACCAGAGAGTTGAATAGTTAATTCAGTATTGTAAAAATCCTGAAGATCTTCTCTTCTTCTTTTGAATTCAGCGTAGTGACCCAACAGTTTTTGTCCAAAGCTCATTGGCTCCGCATACATTCCATGGGAGCGACCCAATGTCATAAGCATTTTTGTTTCAATGGCGCGGCTTTTGAGGGCCTCTAAGAATTGGTCAAATGATTTTAAAACAACATCTAGAGACGCTTTGATCTGGAGAGTGAGCGCACTATCGATAATGTCTGAAGACGTTACTCCATAGTGAAAATATTTACCAATCTCAGTTGGAAGCTGTTCGGTGATAGAAGTACAGAAGGCAATGACATCATGACGGGTAGTCAGTTCGATTTCATCAATTCGAGCGGTATTAATTTTTGCTGTCTTGGCCACTGCATCCGCGATCCCTGCAGGTACCATCTTTTTTTCTTCCAGGGCACGAAGACATTCTATTTCGATAGTAAGAAATGTTTTAAATTTATTTTCATCACTCCAGATGGGAGTGATGGCCTTGGATTCGTAACGAGGAATCATAATGCTCCTAAATGAACAAAAATTAGAGATAAAATGTGAGATCGAAGCCTACCGTGACAAAGCCGATTGTGAGTGATCTGGCCGAACTGGTTTCGCCACTAAAATTCTCAGGTCTTTTTACTACGGCCAGATTGTAATTGAAATGCCCACCAGCACTAAAATAATCGTTAAATTTTTTATAGAGTGAAAACTTTGTGAGAAGACCAGGGCCTGTAAACGATTTCCCTGAGAAATCTTCTTTGTAAACGTTATAAGTTAAATCCGCCGTCATCACTTCGTAAATATTGCTGAAATAAGGCATGAGCGTCTGCGCGTAGTTTGACTCGCGAGATACACCTAAACCTAGCGTGAGTAATGAATTCTTTTGTTCTTCCAGTTGAACACCAGTGGCCCCTGTTGCCGAAGCATTGTTGGCCGACAATTCTCTGAAGAGACCACTCGTCATAGAGACGTTTGCATCCCACCAAAAATCTTCTCGTTTAGTGGCATACGCAAAAGAGAAATTAGTCACATCCGAAGATTTGGTAAGATTAGGATTTAATCCAAGCATAAAAGAAAAACGATTTGAATGAGTCGGCTCAAATGTCGTTTCACTTCTCACTTTTACAATGTCTGAAGCAAAGGTTGTGGAATGAACAAACATAAGAGTAATTAAGAGCTTTTTCATTTTATTTTCCTTTTACTCGTGTAGCGAGATGTTCAAAGTTTTCACCTGGGAAATCTTCAACTCCCATTGCACGAGCAAGATTCAGCTTTTCTTTTACGTGAAGAAGCTTCACTTGCTCATAATAAATTTTTGTCTCGGTCATGTCTTGAAGAGCGAGTGAGAAATCGTAGAACTTCGCTCGTCCGGCCAGATAGTTTTCCAACACTGTATCAAATGTTTTTTGCAAGCTTGGCATGCGCGCTTCTAAAATAACTAGCTGGTTCTGAAGCGACAGGATTGTTTTATAAGTTTGTCTGACAAATGATTGC
>CBIHOP010000059.1:0-11961 GCA_966211385.1 uncultured Bacteriovorax sp. | reverse complement strand
AACCTAATTTGTTATTTAAAAGTAGCGAGATGAAATCACCTTTTGAAATACTTCTATTCTGGTTTGTCAGAATAAAAATTTTCTTTGATGGTGAAATAATTTTTACTGTTTCAGAAACAAGATTAGGGGCGTTTTCTGAACGAGTTGTCTCAACGCGATCTTCTTCTTCGATGTCATCAAGAACGTTCTGTGCTTTTAGATTCCACGAAAATAGTAGAGTAAAAAGCACGGTTAATGTCATTACTTGTGTGCGCATATACGCTTAATTGTAAAAGTTGAGCGTTAAAGGTGCAATCATTTATGCATTCTAGAAAATAATACCCTTTTGAACTCAAATTCTTTAAGGACTATCCGATAACGGGACATAAGGACGGTCTTTATGAAAAATATTCTAGTGCTTTCTTTGTTAGTTCTTACTGTCGGTTGCAGCTTATCAAAGCAAGATGAAGCAGCAGTGAGACCAGATGATTTGGAATTTGCAGTTGATACGCTGGATGAACAACCAGCAATGTCGATGGATACATTCGCCGTTCAGCCTGAAAAGATTGCTGAAACTTCGATACCAGATGAATATCAAGCACCACCAGTTGAGGAAGCACCAATGGTTGCACCAGAAGAACCAAAGTTCTCTGAGTTTACTGCGCCTGCCGAATCTCCAATGAAACATGAGCCAATGGAACCAGCTCCGCACGTTGAGCCGGTTGTTATGGCCAGAACAACAGCAACTGCAAATGAAGTTGAATTGTCAGCTGACTATGAACATTATGAAGTTCAAAGAGGCGACACACTTATGATGGTAGCTTTTAAAATTTATGGTGATTACCGTAAATGGAAAGAACTTAAAGCATGGAACCAGGAAACATTAAAAACAAAAATGGGACCAGGTACAAAATTAAAATACTATGTACCATCACAGAAATTTGGTTGGGAACCTTCAGGAATGCCATACCTGGTTAAAACAGGTGATACACTCCAAATCATTTCTATGGATAAATACGGAACAACGAGAAAGTGGAAATCAATCTACGAGAATAACCGTCCACTTATTCGCAATCCTAATTTAATTTTTGCTGGCTTCACGCTGTATTATCAGCCGAAGCGTGATCTTGCTTCTCAGCCAAGATAGACTATAATTAAACGCTAATAGGTTTACCGAATAGGGCCCTTGATGGGCCCTTTTTTTTATGAAAAAATACTTCGTTTTATTAATTTGCCTCTTGATCACATCGTCTTGTGCCCTCAACAAGTCTTCTCCTCTTGAGACGACAGATTTAGGTGCGATGGAAAAAGAAGATTACGTTGATCATCTGGCTTCAGTGGGCAAGACATATCTTTCAAGTGAAGATGTACAGACAATAAAGCTCAGCAATGAGACTGTAGATTTTTTAGAATCAATTTACGAACGCATTATCTCTAATAATCAAATTCTTCTAACAGAAACGAGCAAGCCCACATTCGTCTTTATTAAACACAAATCTCCTTTTCTATTTTCTCTCCCTAAAGGACAATTCTTTTTCTCAACGGCATTAATTGAACGTTATTTAAAAAGTGAAGCTCTCTTTATCGCAGCCTTTGCGGGGGAAGTTCTGAAGAGCTCTCGTTATATTTATGAGAAGAGAGTGCTTATTCCACTTGGTTACACAACCACCGAAAAAATGATTCAGCTGACAAGATTGAAACCTGAAACTCGTTACCAAATCAACGAGTGGGTGTATTACATGCTGAAGCGGTCTGGTTACGATGCATCTGCATATCTCAACTGGATTCAAGTCCAAAACAGAAACACGCTCGACTTCTCCCTCTACCTTGGGGATGCCCTGGGTATTTCCAAAGAAGAGCATTTATTCAAAAACTTTATGGCCAAGCAGGGGATCAACGCTGTTGAAAGAAGAGTCAACGAAGCGAACTCTTCAAAAGGCTTTTATAAACTCATTAACAATATCGTGAGCAAATGATGAAACCAGAACAATCAGAAAGAATTCTTGTAGAAGAACTTTTTAAAAAATCTATCAACAAAGGTCTTATTAAAAACGAGACCATTGAAAACGTTGAAAAACTAACGGGAGATGCTTCCACAAGAAAGTATTATCGCATTTGGACTGATGTGCAGTCTTATGTTGTTTGTCTGGATAATCCACTGGATGATGAAGCAGAAGAACCAAACTTCTTAAAGTTGCAACGTGTATTACATAATGAAAAAGTACGCGTTCCTTTAATTTTTGATCGCGAACTCTCTACTGGATACATATTGGAAGAAGATCTTGGAGACATCACTTATTTAAAAGATATTGCTCTCATCGATAAATCGGAAAATGAATATAGATATTATAAAAATGCGATCGATCTGATGGCGAGTATTCACGCCATCGATACGAAAAAATATAAAGGTGAGACATTTACGGCCCTTGCGTTTGATACTGAAAAACTATACGCAGAGATGGAATTCACAAAAAAGTATTTCCTCCAGAAGTATTTAGCTGTAGATGTTGAATCTCCCGAAGTTGTTCAACTCTATAAAAAACTAAAGTCAATGTGTGAAACTCTTTCAAATGAGCCTCGCACTTTAGTCCACCGTGATTATCACTCTCGCAATTTAATGATTAAAGATGGAAAACAAATCGTTATTGATTTTCAAGATGCGAGAATGGGAACTCCACTTTATGATCTCGTTTCACTTTTAGAAGATTGCTATTACCAACTCACAAATGAGAACAAAGAAAAACTCATTAACTATTATTTTGAAACCTACTTCAAAAAATTTGATTCCAAAAAATCATTTGATGATTTTAAGAGAATCTATGATTTTATGGCGATCCAGAGAGTGTTTAAAGCGATCGGAAGTTTCGCTTACATCTATGCTGATAGAAAAGACCTTCGTTATATTAAATACATTGGTTATGCTTTTGAAAAAGTTCGCGGTTTCATGTTTGCCCACGACGAATTTAAAGAAGAGCGAAAAATTTTAGCGAGTATTTACTATGCAAATTGATCACGCACTTATCCTTTGCGCCGGAATGGGAACGCGCATGGGAGATCTTGGAAAGAAATTACCTAAGGCCTAATGGCCAATATATTTTAAAAGTCTTTTAGAGCTGCAAATCGACTATTGTCATGCTTTAGGTATCAATCGCATTTTCATCAATACGCATTTTCTTGGTGATGAAATTGAAAAGTTCATCAATTCAAATGCGAAGTTTAAAGATGTTATCCTATTACCAGAAGACCCATTATTGGATTCGGGTGGAGCAATTCATAACATGGCTTCACGTGGTGATGTTAACTACATGGGGAATTTGTTGATTGTGAATGCAGATCAGTTTTTACTTTTTGATAAAAGTTATTTTGATCGCGCACTGAAAGAGTTATGCAATTCAAGAGCTGTGCTGTTTGGAATTAGGGCCGATCGTGATTCACATTATAATGAAACCGTTCTTGAAAATGATCTCCTCACAGAAATCAGAAAACCAACGGGCGAGAGTAACTTCATTACTTACTCGGGACTAGGACTCTTAAAATTAGATAACCTGAATCCCGTTCCAGGTGTAACAAAATTCTTTCAGACAGTGGCAAATTTTAAGAAGGAGCCGATACGCTTTATTACGGCCGATGAATACGAATACTGGGATTTTGGGACAGCAGATATTTACTACGAGAATATCGGCAAGCTCGCCCAAATGATCACTGATAAATATGGCTCTAAAAGCAGGATCATCAAATTTCTTGAGCAACATGGAGCTTTGACTGGCGATAAATCATCTTTTTACAATGAAGATAAAAAAGCGATTGATTTAGAAGCAAAGGGTAACTTCAGTGAAAAGGCCATTGCTGGTTGGGGAATTGTTCAGAAAGTTGATGTCTAAAAGATTTTCTTCTTAGCTTCTTCTGTAACCATTTTTATACAATCAACCGGGCAAACTTCTACGCAGGCACTGCAAAGTGTGCATGACCACGTCTCGACAATGTAGAGATTTCCATTTTTAAGAATGGCGTTTTCTGGACAAATTAAGTTGCAATTGTCGCAAGAAATACAAAGTGAAGTAATTTCTAAATGTGGTACCATTGAATAAAGTTTAACAAGTTTTAGCCTTCACCGCATGCTGGATACATTTTTCCCGGGATACCATGAAGATTATTAAAAGAAATTTTGAACATCGAAACATAATCATCTTCCTGATTTTCTCAGTGTTTTATCTTCAAGCTGTCTATTCACTTTCTAAACGGGTGAGTATCTTTGGAGTTGAATCACTTAAAGCTCTAGCAAATGAAAATTGGTTTATTCTAGCTATCGTCGCTCTTACGATTTTTAGTATCGTTAAAGTTAAAAAATATTCAGATAAATTACTGCTGGCGACACTTATCCTTATCTCCGGAAAAAACTTCATTATGTTGTCCGGAAGTTTCAACAAGCTTGTGCTCGCTCTTAACTTTATCTACCTTATTTTCGCTTTCTATTTTTTTATTACCTGGGAATTGTTGGTTAATAAGGCCTCCTTCAATCCACTATTTTCAAGACATGATTTAGAAAAAGAAGCTCGCTTTAAAATTAAAGCGGTTCTCAAAGGACCGGTTGATCAGGAGGTTGAAGGCCTGATAACCAATATCGATGAACAAAGCTGTTTCATTTATATACCTCAACATGAAAAAAAATTGAGCCCTAAGGGGGAATTTGAGCTCACGGCCATCTATGAAGGTGTCGCTTTTACCCAGCCTGCGCTCATTGTAAGCCGTTATGATCAAGGTTACGGGCTTCAGCTCCTAAAACCTAATAAGGGACCTTCCTGGTCGGATTTATACAAAGTTTGCCTCGAGCGCGGACTTTTTGTTTAGACTTTATTTTTTCTGATTGCCGACCGATAAGATCGGCATGAATGAAGACGATACACTATTATCAAAACTAATTGCCGAAACTTACACAGAGTCGACTGAAAAAGATCAACCGAATAGCTTTGTTGATTTAAGAAATTATTTCGAAAAGCGTTTGAATGAAGTTGATTATAATTCACTCACTGATTATCTCGGACAAAATTCCATTGATTGGGTTTTGTTAGAGTATCGCACGGAAAGTAAGTGCTATCGCTTGATCATGAAAGGATCAATGATGGATTTTCCGTCGAATTGGTCGATCTTCAAAGAAATTAAATCTCAAGACATCATTTACGTTGATCAATCTCTCGATCAAGATTTTCTTCTCGATGTGTTTGCAGAGTTAAATGGCAAACATGGAAACATTGCACTCGTTAAAGATGAGCAGACAATGAAGATGGTTTTTTTACCTGTAGAAGCTTCGAAAGAACATTTGCAGTGGATGAGAAACTATTTTGAGAAGAAGAGCCAAGAAATCATCGAAAAAAGCGCGGCCTAGTTTTCACTAGGCCGATCTCATTTTAATTAAAGTGCCATGTAGAAATCTTTCATCATCTTTGCATCTTTTTCAAGATTTGGGCTGTTACAGATTACATATCCGCGACAGTCAAAAGTCTTAAGTGCACGAAGAAGATCACGCCAATTGAAATCAGATTCTTCAAGGTTAAGGTGCTTCAAATCACCTTTAGAGTTTGAGCTGATTCCAGAAAGGTGAATGTGCATGTTCTGAAGAGCACCAACATCCAATTCTTCTTTAAGCTTTGAAAGAACAGTACAGAATTCTTCGTACGTGTTGTACTCGTTAGTACGTGCATACAAGTGAGAAAAATCCATACATGGTGAACATGAAGAAACTGATTTTGTTAAATCGATAAGTTCTTCAAGTGAACCGAACTGAGAAGTTTTACCAGTAAGCTCAGGACGAAGTTCAATTTGGATATCAAGACGATTAAGTCTTTCTTCAATCACGTTAAGTGATTTTTGAACTAGATCGAAAACATCATAAGGAGAATCTTTCATATAGAAAGCAGCGTGGAAAGTCATAGATTCAGCACCACAGAGATCAGAGATCTTTGCAGTTTGAATAATTCTTTCAACAGATGAATCGATTTTATCTTGTTCGCGAGCGTTCAAGTTAATGTAGTAAGGACCATGTGATGTAAGTGGAATTCCCAATTCATAAGAAACTTTACGTAGACCAGAAGAAACTTCTTCTTTCATACGAACGCCATGAGCGAACTCAAGTTGCATACAATCAAGACCTAGAGCATGAACTTGCTTCACGCCATCAATAGGATTATTTTTCTTAGGTGTAGAATTTGGTACTCCAGCAGTACCGAAAAGAAGACGATCGAATTTCATATTACGCTCCCCAAAAATGACGAAAACCACACATTGTTATCACAGATTTAAAAAATACGAGAGCCGCACCGACGAAAACTGTTTAGTTTCCATGGTTTATGGGCCCACACCCCTTTTCTCGTTCGTTCAAAATCTAAGCAACTGACTTATAGCTCTCGACCGGATTTTTGTCTATAATTTATGAATGCCATTGTAATAATGACAGTCATGACAGGATTCATGGAGGATTCTATCAGTCGATTTAAGTACCTTTTATTTATTAATATTCTTTTTCTACTCACCTTCGCACTCTTAGGTCTTCTCTTTAATTTGATCTATGGATTTTGGGTCGGACTAATTGTGGGCCTTGCGATTCTTATTTTTTTCGCGAAGTTTGGTGAGAAGATTGTTCTAATTTTCGCTCGCGCTCGATATGTGACGGATGATGAGAACCTTATTAACCAGGTTAAAAATTTCTGCAGTCATTTGAATATGCCAGAAGTGAAAATGTATTGGTCTAATGTTTATGTGAACAATCTCTATTTCACACATTCTTATCTTGGAGAGCCGGCCCTCATTATAGGTAAGAACATTTATAAAACATATTCACGCAATGAACTTAATAGTCTCATTCACGCTTCACTTCTTAGAATCAAATCAGGTGAAGCAGAAAATAGAACAATGACGACTCTGATTTTCTTTACGCTTTATTCTCCAGTATATCTCGTACAAAGAATTCTTCCTAAGCGATTTCAAAATGCCATGCGATTCTTTTTTTACCCGGCGTTTGTCTTAAAATCTATGATGTATGAGCGTGAAAAAGAGCTTTTTGATTTTGATGAACGTGTAGGGAAGATGTCAGGCTTAAAAAAAGATTATGTCTCAGCTCTTTTTAAGATTGCTCACATGGATGCGGTCAATGAACTAAGCATTGGAGCCTTATTGCTGGGTGAACTATCACACGCTAAAAATTATACGCATGACCCATTATCAGATCTTATGGTCAGCAATGTGAGCATTAAAGAAAGAATTAAGAATCTAAACGTTAAATGAGAGTATTCATGTTTCTAAAAAAATTCAAAATAGATTTGTCTGAATACTATCCGTTATTGTTTACTCTGATTTTTGTTGCGATTCTTTTTCAATATCCATTAGCTTCTTTCGAATCAATTTTTTACGATGCTAAAGTTAAATGGGATTTTGGAATTAATCCTTCTAAGGATATTGTTATTGTTACTCTTGATGAAGAGAGTGATGACTATCTGGGGGATTCATATCCTTATACGTACGCCACACATTCGCGCTTTTTGGAAAAGCTTGTTGGATCAAAACCAAGGATCATTAATTATTTCGTCCGTATGCCTGAAGTTTCCGATGAAAAAGATGCTTACTTTCTGGAATTTAAGGATCGTTTATCGAAGTTCACCGAAACAAATGGAAAGATTAGCTTTGGAACTGAGATAGATGAAGTGAAGGGTGAAGAGCTTCCACCGCTTCCGCTAAGGGATTTTGATTATGCTCTTGCTCAGCTCAATATCGATAACAATATTTTTGCAAAAGACGATGTTATCAGAAGGGCGATATTCAACGTTTCTGGTGAAGAAAGTCTCCATCTTTTAACAGCTAATCAATATCGAGTTTTAACCGGAAAAAATGCGCTCAACGTACCTGATGTTATGGGCGCCTATTACAATGATGAGGCGGATGCGAATTTTGTTATGTTCCGCTATCCAGGCTCTCCGGTTTACAGCGAATTTAAATATAAAACGATTCCTTTTCACCGGGTTTTGGTGGGGAATTATAATCCTGAAATATTTAAAGATAAGATTGTACTTATTGGACCTAATTACATTTCTCAAAGCGATAACTTTTTCTTAACTCCTTTTAATCAAGAAGAGTACAAAGCTCCAAAACTTGTTATTCATGCAACGATCATCGATGCGCTTATGCAGAATAAGACAATTAAAATGCTTCCGCGAATTGTCTCAAATGTGCTCGCCTTCTTAGTAGCGATACTTCTCTCGATTATTATTTCAAAACTTAAACCTAAAGATGGTTTGATCATTACTCTTTTAGTGCTTCTATCAATTTTGATAATTTCATATTTGCTTTTTGTACTAATGGGCTTTTGGCTTTATACCGCTCACTTGGTTGTCACCGTATTTGTTGTCTACTATATCTGGATTCCTTTCCGTGCGATTGGTGAATATCAGAGGCGATTTAAATTCCAGGAAGAAGCAAAGCTTTTAAAGAAAGTAGAGAAGTTGAAACAAAACTTCCTTTCACTAATGTCCCACGATTTGAAAACTCCAGTAGCGAAAATTGCAGGTGTTGCTGATAACCTCTATCACCAAAATCCAAACAATCACGAGATCAGAGAAAAATCACAACTTATTATCGATTCAACGAAAGAACTCAATCGCTTCATATCAAGTATTCTCGACATGACTAAAATTGAATCGAGCAACTTTGCTTTGAATAAAGTATCAAAGGATGTAAATTCGTTAGTTGAAAGCGTAATAAAAGATTTGCATTTCAGTGCGAATCAAAAACAAGTTCGCATCGTGAAGGAACTCGCTCCACTTTATCCGATCGAAATAGATGTTACACTTATCACGCGAGTGATCTCCAATCTTGTGGAAAACGCCATAAAATATTCCGGCGAAGGATCGATTGTTGAAATCAAGACTTGGGATGATGAAAAATGGGTTTATGTACAAATTACAGATAATGGCGTCGGCATCCCGCCAGAGGAACTTTCAAATATTTTTGAGAAATTTTATCGGATAAAGAATGATGCTAATCACTCTATAAAAGGGACCGGTCTTGGCCTTTATCTCGTTAAGTACTTCGTAGAATTGCACGGTGGAACCATCAGTGTTGAGTCGGAAAGAGGGAAAGAAACGAAATTTTTAGTTAAATTAGTTAATCAGTAGTAAAATAGGGTCAGGAAGTATTTCCAGGAGATAGATATGCATCGCGTGTTAGTTGTTGATGATGACAAAGTCCTACAAGATTCCGTTAAAGAAGCTCTACTTTATCATAGCTTTGCTGTTGATGTAGCAAACAACGGGAAAGAAGCCCTTCATGCTGTTTATAAAGAAAAATATGATCTGGTTGTTATGGACGTTAACATGCCAGAGATGGATGGTATTTCGGCCTTAACTGAGATTAAAAAAGTTGATCCGTCTGTCATCGTTATCATTCTTACAGCTTATTCAAACGTCAGCGATGCCGTTAAAGTTGTTAAAGAAGGTGCTTATAACTATCTTGAAAAACCAATTTCTTCTGAAAACTTAGTTGCCCTTATTAAGCGTGCCCTTAAAGCTCGCTCACTTGTTGAAACATCAGCTTTTTCTTCTCCAAGGCTTTCTCTTGGTGGAGACGATCAATTCGTGGGTGAATCCCATGTTATGCAGAAAGTTTTTAATGTTATCGATAAACTCGCTAAGGTTAATACGCCAGTTCTCATTCGTGGTGAATCGGGTACAGGTAAAGAACTTGTTGCTCGCGCCATTCACTATAATGGTCCAAGAAAAGATGCAAAGTTCGTCACGATCAACCTTGCAGCTGTTCCTGAAAACCTTATTGAGTCAGAACTTTTTGGTCACGAAAAAGGTGCCTTTACAGGTGCAGCTGAAAGAAAACTTGGTAAGTTCCAATACGCTGATGGCGGAACACTCTTTCTGGATGAAATTGGAGATGTTTCTCCAACAATGCAGGTTAAACTTCTGCGCGTTTTACAGGAAAAAACGTTCACTCCAATTGGCTCAAACCGCGACATCAAAGTTGATGTTCGCGTAATCGCAGCTTCTCACAAACCGTTTGAACAGATGATTAAAGATGGAACATTTCGCGAAGACTTGTTCTATCGTTTAAATGTTCTTCCTGTTTATCTACCACCATTAAGAGAAAGAAAGAGCGATATTCCTTTCCTTGTGGATTACTACATTAAATATTTTAATAATGTTCACGGACTCAACATTAAAGGTGTAAGCGAAGAAGCTAAAAATCTTCTTGTTAACTTTTCATGGCCAGGTAACATTCGTGAACTAAGAAACGTTATTGAACATGCGTTCATTATCGAATCTTCAGACATGATTCAAACTCCGTCACTACCATCAAGCTTGAAGATGACTTCTCCGACGAAAGTTCCTGAGCCGGAAGAAAACAGCGACATGATGATTGATGTCGATGGAATTCAAGATTCAATCTTCGATATGAAGAGTGATGAAGTTAAACACGAGATGGATGGCTTCTCGTTCAACAATGTTCTCAATTCAAAAGAAATGGTTATGGATTTCCAAATTGCCAAAGATCTTTTTGAAAAAGAATTTATTGTGTGGGCCTTGAAACAAAACCGTGGAAAGATTAACCAAACAGCGCTAAAAGCAAATATTCCTAAAAAGACGTTGCTCAGAAAGATCGAAAAGTATGAAATCAATGCCAAGGATTATGTAAACGGATAACGATATGAACATGATTTACAAAATGTGCATCCTGATTTCGACGATCATAATTGGTGATCAAGCGACTAAAGCGATTGTTCAGCAAAAATTCTTTTTAGGTGAAACGGTTCCAGTCATTGAAGGATTTTTTCATTTTACTTATGTGAGAAACCCGGGTGCCGCTTTCGGTATGTTTGGGCAGTCTGCAGACTGGATCAGGATTCCGCTTTTTTTTGGAGTGCCGGTTATTGCTTGTTTCTGGTTGCTTTATTTAATCTGGACGACAAGAAATACAAACAAACTTCAATGTCTTTCGTTTTCACTCATTTTTGCAGGAGCGGTTGGTAACCTTATCGATCGCTTCAGTATGAATTATGTAGTCGATTTTCTCGACTTTTTCATTGGGACAAATCACTTTCCGGCATTCAACATTGCAGACAGTGCTATTAGTATCGCAGCCGTCTTATTGATTTATGAAGTGCTCTTTCTAAACAATAAAAAAGGCGAGAATGCTTCCGATCCTGTTTGAGTCTTCTTATTTTACACTTTTTAGTTATCCGCTCTTCATGGGTCTTGGTTGGGGAGCGGCTTACGCTTTTACCCGCGCACTTTTCGAAAAATATTCTCTAGAAACAAAATCTCTTCCGATCGTTTTCTTCACTTCTTTTGTGACTTCGTGGATAGGCGCAAAAATTTTCTTCTTGTGGTTTTCAGCTCAAGGAAAATTCACTGAATATTTATACGCCGACAACTTCTGGTTGGGCGGAGGTTTTGTTTTTTACGGTGGATTGATATTCACATTAATTGCCTATCTCATCCTCACCTTAGGTTTAAAAAAATTTCCTTTTTCAAATTCTAAATTTTTAGCCCCAGGATTGGCCTTAGGACATGGAATTGGCCGCGTAGGATGTTTTCTTACGGGTTGTTGTTTCGGAAGTGTGTGTGATCTCCCATGGAGCGTTCACATGCACGGTGAATTCCGCCATCCCGTTCAATTGTATGAGGCCTTCGGACTTTTTTTCCTTGTTTATCTATTGCTGAAATTCATCCAGCAAAAGCGCTCGAACCTTTTTATATTCACGCGATACTTAATGTATTACTCAGTCCTAAGATTTGTGGTGGAATTTTTCCGCGGCGATACTGTTCGTGGAGTTCACGGACTGAATCTTTCAACGTCTCAATGGGTTTCTGTGGGATTATTTGTAGCGGCTTATTCGCTAACTTTTTTCGTGAAATCCGCCAACTTTTCTTCAGAAACATAAAGTTCAGAAACAAGAGTTTCCGATCCCCACGCTGTAAAAGCATCGTC
>CBIHOP010000058.1:0-12085 GCA_966211385.1 uncultured Bacteriovorax sp. | reverse complement strand
GTCATTTTTATTAACGAAAGAGCAGTCGGAATTGGGGCAGCCAGCATTCATATGAGTGTTACTGCAATAGTAACTAGCTCAGTATCATTTTAAGTGATGAAAATAAAATAGATTAAAGCCAACCTAGCAATCAATTTTTTATGACGATTTAGTTTGATATCCACCACTGTTGTAGGGCAGTTTATAACGATTAAAGCTGAACATAACGTCTAAAAATTTCAGGAAGTTCTTCCAGGATAATTTCTTTCAATTCTATATCGGCGCTGATGATTGTTTGTTCCAGCAGATCATAAGTAAACTCACGCTCATATTCATCCGCAATTTTTCTGAAACTCAAATGCCATTTTTCCGGAGCGATTCCACCACGATCTTCAGCATAAGGGCGGTAAAAGCCATGCTTTTCTAAGGCGCCATCCAGCCATAAATGAAAAGGAGCGAAGAGGCCTTCACCTTCAGTTTCCGCAGTTGTGAGCTGCACTTTGTAACCTTCAACAAGTGCATTAGCATCGAAAACATCAAAGTCAGTTCCCCAATGGTGGCGGCTAGCTCCAGGGAGTGCTGACCATCTCAGGATTGCATGAATAAGTTCTTTTTTTGAGAGAAGTGAATAGTCGAGGGCCACACCACTTGAATCGAGCAGGATACGTTCGCCTCGAGCTTTTGCATTCCAGATTTTTAATTGCGCATCAAAACTGCGATAGCTACTGGCGATGGCGAGGCTAAAACCTGCTGAGAGGGCATCGTTCCTTAAAGCATCTAAAGCGAGAACCATTTCTTTGTGAATGAATTTTTGAGTAAGAAAATCTTGTGTAAGGTGCTCTTCACTTTGACCAGTTAGGATCTTAGCAAGGTTCGACATGACTATACCTTCGTATTGAGCTGCCCACATGCAGCCAATATATCATCTCCTTTTGTCGATCTAATGAGAACAGGAAGATTATAATCTTCCACAATTTTTTGAAATTTTTGTATTCGGTCATCGGTTGACCGGCCAAATTCGCTTCCCGGAAAAGGGTTGAAGGGGATCAAGTTAATGATGGCCTGCTGTCCTTTGAGAGCTGTGCCTAGTGCGTGAGCATCCTCTTCACCATCATTGAATTCCTGCGCCATAAGATATTCATAAGTGATGTATTGTTTTCTTTTGAGTGGGATTGCATTAATGAGGGGAAGTATTTTAGTCAATGGCCACTTCTGATTGATAGGTATGAGTTTTTGTCTTTTTTCTTCGATCACTGAATGAAGAGAGAGAGCAATATTTACTCCTGGCATTTCGTTCCAGCGCTCTAAGCCCGGTAAATACCCAGCAGTTGAGATTGTGATTTTTTGTACGCCTACACTCATTCCATGTTGATCAAGAAGTATTTCACAGGCTTTTTTTACAGCTTCAAAATTATGAAGAGGTTCACCTTGTCCCATGAAAACTAAACTTTTAATCTGATGGGCGCGCGGACGATTGTCCGCGAGCCAATTCCATGCAATGAGATATTGACCTATGATTTCCTCAGTCGCCAGATGTCTTTTAAGTCCTTGCGTTCCTGTAAAACAAAAACTGCATTTCATGGCACAACCCACTTGTGATGAAACACATAGCGAGTATTTATTTTGAAATGGAAGCAGAACTGTTTCAATTCTGTGACCATCGTTTAATTTCAATAGTAGTTTTACAGTTCCATCTTCTGCTTCATGAACGTGATCAACTAATGGAAGTGTAAAATCCATTTCCTCACGTAAGAACTCTTGTGTTCTCACAGAGAGATTCTCGATACATGGTGAGAGTTTTTTTAGTTTTAAATGCCATTTGTAGAGCAAAGCTGCGCCACTGACAGACAGGTTTCTCTTCGCTAACCACTCGCAGAGCTCAGGATAGGTGAATTGATAAAACGAAGATTTCATTAATTGAGTTCCTGATAGCTAACCACAATTAATGGTCCATTTGAAAAGGGAAGTTGATTTAAAGTTTCACCCGGTTCAAAAGTAAAAAGTTTTTTTGACTGGTGATCGTAAACGATAGTCGAAGATGCAGATTGCTGAGAGAAAAAAAGATCACTACGATTTAGGGCCTGCACAGTCAATGTGCATGAACCTCTTTTAACCATGACATTAAAATCCAGACATTCACTATCAATAAGTTTACATTCAACATTTGCTTCGCCCTTAAACCGAACCCATTGGTAGGCCTGTTCAAGTTTGAGAGAGGTTCCATCAATCGATAGTTCAAATCCTCTTCCTTCAAGCAATGTGAGGAAACGATCAGTATCAGCAAAGTGAGAAAAGGGGCCAGATTGAGAAACATTGGCCTTTGAGAGTCTTAGAATTTGTTCATTGTTGCGATCAAGACGGAAAAGTTCTGTAGTCGTGCCACCACCATTTTTCCAGGGCATTTTTTTAAAATCTTGTTCACTTAGAGTTTTCATTTTCCCGATTGAACCTTTTGGGCGAGACCTTTGAAAAAATGGCGCATAAATTGATCACCACACTCACGGTAGTTGTCTTGTCCTTTTTTTCTCAAAAACGCACTTAGCTCAGCACGGCCGATTTTAAATCCGTCCAGTGCTAAGACAGCATGCATATCATCTTCTTTCAGACTGAAGGCCACTTTTAATTTTTTTAAAACAGTATTGTTCGTTACAGGGATTTCAAAAGGAATTGGCGCACGCGTTTCATCTTTTCCGCGTTTTTGTATGACTAATCCATCAAGAAAATTCGCCATTGTTAAGTCAGGACATCTGATGAAGCCTGGTTCTTCTTCGCTTTTTAGGTAAGCTTCCATTTTATCAAGCGGAACTTCATGGCCATTAAGGGCTGCGATTTTGCACATGCCGGTGTCGCTTTTATTTAAAATGTAACGAATGCTTCTTAGATAATCGTTTGAGATCATTTTTCAATCCTATGTACTTCTTTACCAGCTACGTAAGTTGCTTTTACACAACGGTCATCTCCAATTGTCATTAAGATGAAGAGCTGCTCTTCAATCGAGCGCGAACGAGCAGAACGCATTTTTAAAAGTTCAGTAGCATTTGGATCAAGAAGGATAAAATCAGCTTCATGGCCTTCCTTGAATGTTCCAACTTGATGATCAATGTGAAGCGCTTGAGCGCCTCCTAATGTAGAAAGATAAAATGCCTTCAATGCATCTAACGGATACTGATTGAGCTGAGCAACTTTATAGCTTTCATTCATAGTCGCGAGAAGTGAAAAACTTGTGCCTGCCCCAATATCGGTTCCCATACCAACCTTAACTGGGCGGTTAGCTTTTTTTGCTTCGTGAATTTTAAACAGCCCGCTTCCTAAGAAGAGATTTGAAGTAGGACAATGAGAGATGGATGTATCCGTTTCATGACAGCGACACATTTCTTCTTCTGTTAGATGAACGCCGTGAGCGAGAAGTGAGCGCTTTCCGATTAGATTATAACGATCATAAACATCAAGATATCCTTTTGCCTCAGGAAATAAACTTTTGACCCACTCAATCTCGTTTAAATTTTCTGAGATGTGAGTTTGAACATAAGTTCCTGGATGTTCTTTCCAAAGTTGTCCAGCCATTTCCATTTGCTCTGGAGTGCTTGTCGGAGCAAAACGTGGAGTGATGGCATAAAGATTTCTGCCTTTGTCGTGCCATTTTTTTATAAGGGACTTAGATTCATCATAACCTTTCTGAGCCGTATCCTGGAGAGCTTCAGGAGCATTTCTATCCATCAGAACTTTTCCTGCGATGATTCTCATGTTTAGCTTTTCAGCTTCTTCAAAGAGAGCATCTACAGAGCCAGGATATACAGTACAGAAAACGAGAGCAGTCGTTGTTCCATTTTTTACAAGTTCGTTGCAAAAGAATTTAGCTTGTTCTTGAGCGTATTCTTTGTTGCTGTATTTTTGTTCGGCAATGATAGTGTATTCATTTAACCAATCAAGGAGTTGTTTTCCAAACGCACCAATAATTTCTGCTTGTGGATAGTGAACGTGAGTATCAATAAAGCCTGGGGAGATAAGATAATTTGGGTAATGTTCAACTTGAACATTTTCAGGAATTAAATTTTTTGTTTTATCAAAAGATCCTACGGAAACAATTTTTCCATTTTTTATAATAAGTAGTCCATCAGTCTCATGAACGAATGAATCTTTCGGTTGATTAAAAAAGGGGTCGTTTTTAAAGTAAACAAGCTGGCCTCGAACGGCCTTAGTAACGTTTTACGCGTGCATGAAATCCTCTGGTGAAAAGTGGACCTTAAAGTACATAACCTAAGGGATGCTAGTCAAGAAAAGCTCTCATTTTAGAGGGTTAAAGTGTCTAAAAAATGGACAGTCGAGTAGATATTACTTGGTCTGAGCTTTCAAATTGAGAATTTTCACCAGTCTGGCAGACTTACCAAAACAACAAACGCATGGAGACTCACATGTCAAAAGCACTTTTGGTGGCCACGGCCGCAACGATGACTTTCTCATTTGCCACTTTCGCACAGGATAGCTCCGTGTGTGCGGATCCTATTAAAGCGATCTGTACTGACACTAAACTAGAACGTATGACTCGCGATGTGTATATCAACAAACTTAAAAATGAAATTGCTGTTGAAGCTAATGCCAAATCAGCTCCACGAATTGAAGAAATGAAAAAGCGCATTTCAAAAATTCGTTTCATTAAACGCGCGATTGAAGCCTACAAAATCAGAAACCAAGAAATTATGAATGCGGCAAAAAAACGCGTAACTGGAATTGAAGAAGTTGTAACTAGCAAAGAGAATGTTGCTCTTCTTAAGCGTTACATGAATCAAGCTATTGATGAGAGTACGGCTTTTGATGCTGGTACAAAGTTCACGATGAAATCAACAATTAACAGTATTGTTGTTGGTAACTTCGGTGACTTTATTGAAAGAGCTAATCTTGATGACAGCATTCTTTCTCAGCTTATGATGAATGCATGTGGATCTGACGGACTTGTTTCGAATGCATTTGCTACAACATTAGGAAACGATAAATACGTTCTTATCTGTCCAGGCTTCTTGATTGGTCTTTCGCAAACTGCAGATATGAACGAAAGATTTAACAGCATCCTTCAAGCCATTTCACATGAAATGGGTCACCATATCGATAACGGTAAAATGGGTAACGAAATCTACAAGCCGTTCTTGAGCTGTATTTCAAACAACTATGCTGACACTTTCAACAAGACTGCTGATGATCAAAAATTCTGTAAGAAGAATGAAAAAGATCCACAAGCTTGTCGCGATAAAGTTACTGTAAGCCATGGCGGAGAGCTTGTTGCTGACGCTTGGGGTATCAAAGTTCTTAACATTCACGCGAGAACTCAGAACTACTCTTTTGCTGATACAGATAGAATGCTCGTGAGCACTTGGTTGAACCTTTGTGAAACTGGTGACGAAGGTATCCACCCATCAGGTGACTTCCGTATGCAGACGATCCTTGGAAAAGACCCAGGACTTAATATGTACATGGCATGTAGCAATGCTGGAATGCAATCAAAACCAGCTTGTACACTTGAAGGCGAAGCAAGATTTTAATTCCTAATTTTGGACAATAAAGGCCCAGTGAGATACACTGGGCCTTATCTATGAAAAGAATAATACCAGGACTCGTTCTCATTCTTATTTCCGCTTGTTCACCAAAACAAGAAAAGCCCATCGTTACCATTCAAAAATTTTCCATGCAAAAAATCCAAATGAATGAAGTCGTTAAGAAGTTAATGGCCGAAAAAAATATTAAGACGATGTACGCGATGGCAGACGGAATTGAGAGTACGAGAGCGGTTGATTGCTCTCCAATCGGGGAAGAGTGCAATCTGTATTACCAACTCATCAATAAAATGGTCAATGTCACACGCGATGGCGAGCTGAATCCAGAGGAAAGAAATCTGTTAATTCAGATGAAGGCCAGCTATGACAAAGAAATCCAGAACAGCGAGCAAAAGCTGAAATCACAGTGGAAAGACTTTTTTAATCAGAAATAGATTCGCCTCAAACTTGCATCTCAAACCATGAAACTTGGAGGTGCACTTGTATCAGCTTTCATTAGTTTTTTTCGCTTTAGCTGCACTATTAGGAATGCATTCACTTGTTCGCATTCTTAATAACCAACGAATGTCTAAAATAGTTAATAGTGTTCATGGGGTGTGTGCCACTATTGCACTGATGTTGCTTATTTTGTATGCGGTGGAAAACAACAGGACAGATTTAAGCATGGTGGTCATTCTTTTTATTGCAATGGCCATGGCCGGTTTCGTCCTCGTTTATCGCGATAGTAGAGGCCGATCAACACCTAAGAGAATTATCCTTTTTCAAGGCGTTTTAGCTACCAGTGCTTTTCTCACTCTAGTCTTACAGTTTTGAATACGATAAAATAAAAGCATGGATAAAAATCTTGCTGAGAAGATCAAAAAGAATTTTGAAGAAATTTCAGAAATTTTTGGTCAATTTCAAAAAACAACAGGACTACATTGTAGAGAGTCCTGTGGGAAATGTTGCTTTAAGCCGGACATTTATTGTGCTCCTATAGAGCTCCTGCCACTAGGTTTAAAATTAATCGAAGAAAAAAATGCTGAAGAAATGCTTTCAAAAGCGCTAGCTCAAGTTGATAAACGTTGTCTGTTAATGAAGGTTACAGATGAAGAAAAGGGGCTAGGCAGCTGCAGTGACTATCAATACCGCCCTTATGTTTGTCGCACTTTTGGAGTAGCGGCCAGAAAAGATAAATATGGTCATCCTGAATTTTCGATTTGCAAAGTCATCAAAGAAGATTTTCCAGCAGAACATACTCAAATGCTTAAAGATAAATTCAAAGAATCCGAATTACCATATATAGAGCTTTGGAGAAAAAAATTGGATGCTCTCGATCCGAAGTTTTTGGATGAGCAGTTTCCAATTAATAAGTCTCTGGCCATAATACTAGAAAAGTTATTATTAATAGAATCGTTAAGGACCTCATGAGCCAATACATTTTAGTCGCAGAAGACTCGGAAGATGCAGCCATTCTTATTAAATTTGCTTTAGAAAAAGCTGGTTTTCGGGTTCACATCGCAAATGATGGATTGGAAGCATTGAAGGCGATTGAACAAGAGATGCCTGATCTATTAATCACAGACATTCTTATGCCTGGGATGAATGGATTTGAATTGATGGAAGAACTTAAAAAACGAAACATTCAAATACGTACAGTCGTTCTCGCATTACAAAAATCAGATGAAGATATTGTTCGTGGGTTAGGCTATGGGGCAATGGATTTCATCCAGAAGCCATTTAGCCCGCGCGAGATGGTCGCTAGAGTGAAAGGAATTCTTTCACGCTAAAGGCTTAAGAAAGCCCTTTTCGTTTCATCTCACCCCATTCAGCACGTTGACCTCTAAAATGCTGCCAGAGACCCTTTATTCTCCAATATGAAGTTAATTGACGGAAGCCAAAAGCTTCTAGAATGCCGAACAATAACAGCCATAAAAATTCTTTAACACTGCTTACTTTTCGGAAATAGATTTCTTCCAAAAGTATCGCCATCAATGTCATGAACACACCATAGAGAAGACCAATGAGGAAAAAGAGAAGTAATAATTCTTTGTTTAAAATTCCGAAGTACCAGGCCAGTCCTAGAAATATCCAACTGATAATTTCAATTAACGGTCCCCAGAGTTCTACGAGAAAAAAATAGGGAAGGGCCAACAATCCCATGAAGCCATAACGAGGTCTCATGAGTCCTTTGTATTTGTAAAGCGTATCGGCTAAACCACGCTGCCATCTCACACGCTGTCTAGATAGTGAGCCTAATTCAAAAGGAGCTTCTGTCCAGCAAACTGGATCTGGAATAAAAATAATTCGGTAAGGTCTCTTCGCAACTTCTTTACAATAACGGTGCAGACGAACAACAAGCTCCATGTCTTCTCCAATGGAGTGCTTGTTGTAAGATCCTGCACCCAAAACGGCTTCTTTGTTGAAGAGTCCAAAGGCACCAGAAATAACCAATGTAGCATTGAGCGCGTTCCAACCTACGCGACCGCAAAGAAAGGCACGAATATATTCTACGTTTTGCAGAAGAATAAGTGGCTGACGAGAAAGTTGCGGTCGAATGACCTGACCGTGATTGAGTTTTGATCCGTTTACTAAACGAATCGTTCCACCTGAAGCTACTGTTGTGTCCGGGTCTTCGAAAAAAGGAAGAGCAATTCTTAAAAGCGCATCACTTTCTAAAATAGAATCACTATCGACCGCGCAGAATAAAGGATATTTGGAAACAGCTAACCCAGCATTAATCGCATCCGCCTTTCCACCATTTTGTTTATCAACAACAACTAAGTTCGGATGGGAGAGTGAACGATATGTTTTGTTAATAGGAGCATGGACTAACCTGTTATCTTCAAAGATGACTTCTTCGTATAATTTAAAATGCTCAATAAGCTGCTTGAGAGTGCCATCCTTACTTCCGTCATTAACAACTACGACTTCGAAGAGTGGATAATTGAGAACAAGAAATGATTTTACTGAGCCCACAATCGTGAGTTCTTCATTATAGGCGGGTGCTATGATGGAAATAGATGGAGCATAGGCCGGTGGCGTATGCTTCAATTCTTTCATCAAAAGAAAATTTTGAAGCTGATTTTTTCTTAAATCTTTAAACGCTAAAATTAGCAGAACAAAATAAATTGTGTTCGCAAATCCATAGTACAGAATACTCAGGACGAAAAATGTATTGATAATCTGGATGAGATTTTCTTTCATAGTCTTCCTTTAACAAAGAAGTGCATCCAATTCCGAACGAGAGGGTCTTCATCAGTCAAAAGTAAATTTTTATAAGGCCAAATCTGTTCTTCATCGATACTGTGCAAAGCTTTTAAACTTGATAGTCGAACCTCTGCTCCGTTGTCGATCAATCCTTTTTTAATAGCATCAATGGCCCTTGGATCCCCAATTTTTCCCAATGAAGCTATGGCCTTCTCTCTGCAGTTTTGATTATTAGATTCAGTCATAACGATCAAGTGAGGAACAGACTTTAAAATTCTTAAGTTACCACAAACCTTTAAGACAAATGGCCAAAGAGGCTCAAAGTGTTTTTGATAAAGAGAATCAAGAACAAGATCTGTATGGTTACTAATCAATCTGTGAATAGTTTCATACATAGTTGAGTGCATAATTTTTTGTTCAACTAATAAATTGAGCAGATCTTTTGCTTCGGCTGGATCTTGTGTTCGAGAAAGATTGCGAAGAGCGTTTTCGCGTACTTTATAGTTTGAATCACGAAGAACCTTAAGAAGTATTTTTTCACCCAAGTTTTCATGCCACTGATCAAGTCGAATAAGAGCTTCTAAACGTCTATTCCAATAAGGACTTTTTAAACGATTAATGTCCCATTGATAGTAGCCTTGTTCGACATATATTTCTTTTAACAGCGAGCGCTCCATACCTTTAGTAATGTACAAAAGATCCATGAGAGCATTTCGAAAAATCTTTTTTTCGAATTTTCGAGCATAAGGTTTAGGAGTGTCCGAATCAAGAGTGTAATGGATAAGCTCTTGGGTAATTCTTCGATTTCGCTTTTGATTAAAGTGACCAATTATTTTATGAAGAACAAGGATGATGAGTGTAATAAAGAAGAGAACAACAATAAGAACCAACATTGCGATGAAAATGATAAAAACAATTTTCACGACCTGGCTGTAATGGCCAATTCCAAAATATTCAAATAATTGCCGGTTGAAAGTTTTAATTTCGTTCATTGATTTTTTCTTTTAAACTCAGATTCTATCATAGTACATTAAAGCTAAGAACTCTTTAATGTTTATTGCGAGGCCAGTGTGAAAAAAAGTGTGCTTATTTTGCTTTGTTTATTCGGAATTGTAGAGGCCCACGAAATTCGTTTCACAAACCAATACGTAAACATGAACAAAAGAGATGACACTGGATGGCAGCACGATCTTTCTTTTCGTTACCAAGTGAATGAACAATGGAAGGTCGGTGCACAAGGCCGGCTACTAGAAAAATTCGATCAGAATGAACAAGCGCTAGGCCTACTTTTGAACTGGAAGCCCAAAGCTGAAGTTTCTTTTGATTTTTCTTATTTCACAGGAAATGGAAACGAGATTCTACCGAAGGACGACTACATTCTTACTTCTTACTGGGGTATGCTGGCAGGTCTTTCACCATTCTTGACGATCAGAAAATCTGATTACACTCAAACAAATATTTATTCTGCAACTTTGGGAATGGAAATTGAGAAAGTCATGAATTTTATCTTAGTTCCACAGCTCATGCTCGGACGGGCTAAATTTAAGTCACCAAGTTCGACCGAGGGTCTTTATTCTTTTGGTTTAAAGGGGATTTATTATAAAGAAGAATTTTATAAATTATTTGCTTTCTACTATCGTGGAAAGGAAGCCTCACAAGGAATCATTGGAGCTTCAAATTTTCGAGTAGATACTCAGTCAGTTGGTGTAGGTGGCGCATATTATTTTACAAAAGATTTTGTAGGTGAGTTGACCGTTGACTATACAGACTACGATCAACTCAATGATGAGTATCTAACAACAACCTTGGACTTCAAATATCTATTCTAACGTTTTTTACTGCTTGATTTAGAAGGTTTTCCGAAATCAACTTTTATACCTACAGAATATTGATTGGCCTTATAAGCCTCGTTATCATGACGAGTGTAATTCGCAGTCAACGACACTTGATCGTTCAATCTGTACTGTGCACCTAAACTTGCTGAATATCCCTTAATCATCTTTTTGTTAATGACTTCATTCATAGTCCCGTATCCAGCACTTAAAGTTAACTTTTCAGTCGGCGTCCAGGTTAATTTTGAACTCCACACAGTAAAATTATCTTCTGCTGTGATGACTTTAAAAACTTTTGCATTCACGATGAAGGCCGTACCAATATATTGTTCAGCTGCAATCGCACCAAAGTAAACATTTCCAGAATCATATTTTCTACTTTCACCTTCGACCGAAAGTATTGTTGGCCCTGTTTTAAGAGGATTTACAACGACATTCAATCCACCTTTTCCACCGCTATGTTCACGGAAATCAGGATCATCAGTCATTCGTAGAGCACCATAAGCATAGACCCATTTCCCGAGTCGTTGGACATATTCTATACGGATCGTTTGATCTGAGAGTGCACCACGATCAAATTTTTCCAAACCAACCACTAAGGTTTTAAATGGATCAATTCTCCATACACCATCGAGATAAAATTCCTTCCAGGCAACACGATCTGGATCATCGAAGAGCCATTGAGATGTTGTAGTGGCCACACTGAAAAGTTTTACGTCATCCTCAATTGCAGGAAGTGTTGTCAGTTTCTGTTGAATACGGGATTTATCTATTGCCTTAGCTAGACCTTTATTGAGAATGGCCTTCGCTTCATCAAACTTCCATACTGAAATGAATACGTCTGCCTGGATGAGATATGCTTCATCCTCAAGAGTGTTATAGCTTAATGCTTTTTCAATTAATTTAAGTGCATCTTTGTAATTTGTAGGATCACGCTCGACTACAATTTTCGCCTGAAGAATTAAACCTTTGTAACGGGCTTCTACATCATTTGAATCAACGAGGATATCAGCAATCCTCGATGCTTCATCGAAGTTTTTAATAATGTAGAAAATATTACCTTTTCTTGCGAGCAGATTGTTATCTTCTTTTACAGCTAAACCTCTATCTAGTGCATGAATGGCATCGTAAAACAATTTTTGAGCGAGAAAATTAGAAGCTAAAGCATCATACGCATCCATGTATTCTGGAGTCTGCTCGATTGCCTGTTCTAGTAAAATTTCTGAGTTTTTAAAATCACCAGTTGCTGTGAGAACCCGACCTAAGATTATTTTAGCATCCACATAACGAGGCTCCACATCCAGGACTGCCTTTAATATTCTTCCAGCTGTTGGGATATCTCCCAGCCCGTAATAAGTGAGACCAAGATAAAACTGAATATCCAGATTTTTTGGTTCTAGCTTTTCAGCTTTCAATAAAAGTTCTAATGAAAGCTTTATATTTCCTTCATATCTCGCTTTAAGTGCAGCTTGTAGGAGTGCATCTGCCGTTTCACTCGTCTCAATCGTAGTTTGAGCATTCGTTTGAGCGTAGACGCTC
>CBIHOP010000057.1:0-12200 GCA_966211385.1 uncultured Bacteriovorax sp. | reverse complement strand
GGGTTAAAAGGTAAAGGGTTCGTCAGTCTCGTGTTCGGTATCCTCATCGTTGAGGATTTATTAGCAATCTTGCTGATGGTTTTCCTCACAGAGTTAAGTTCATCCGGAAATTTTTCCGGCGGAAATATTCTTTATCTAACGGCTCGATTAGGATTCTATCTTCTCGCTTGGTTTCTTGTTGGTATCTATGTGCTCCCAACATTACTTAAAAAATTTCGCAATTTGCTTTCAACGGAAATCATGCTCATCGTTTCAATCAGCCTTTGCTTTTTGATGGTTGTACTTGCTTCCAAGGCAGGTTTTTCAGCTGCATTGGGCGCATTTATCATGGGTTCAATTCTGGCCGAGACGCAAGAAGGTGAGCGCATCGAACATTTGATCATCGGTGTAAAAGATTTATTTGCCGCGGTTTTTTTCGTTTCAGTTGGTATGTTGATTGATCCGAATGTCCTGAAAGAAAACTATGCCGTCGTCATCATTATTACGTTGGTAACAATTGTCGGAAAACTTTTAGGTTCGGGCCTAGGGGCTGTTCTTTCTGGCCAGAGCTTGAGAAAATCTTTTCAAGCGGGGATGAGTTTAGCGCAGATTGGAGAGTTTTCATTCATCATTGCGACCCTGGGGATGACATTAAAAGTAACCAGTCCTTTTCTTTACCCGATAGTTATTGCGGTTTCAGCAGTCACAACTTTCACAACACCATATATGATCAAATTATCTGAACCTGTCTACAATTGGGTTGAGAGAAAACTTCCTGAACGTTTCCTTGTCAGTTTGGAAAAATATGAAAAGCTGATGAACGGAAATTCAAAACAGAGTCTCTTCGGTCTATTGTGGAGAATTTATGGTCTGCTCATTCTCTTAAATGGAGTTGTGATCATTGCTATTGCACTTCTCGCAGGAACATATGTAGCTCCTTTCTTGTATACAACTTTTGGCGATAGTCTCGCGATGAGATTTGGAGCTGCATTATTAACGTTACTCGTTTGTGCTCCTTTTTTGGGTGCTCTTATTCTAAAGACACCAAAAGATGTTTCAGAAGAGCAGGGGATTACGCTCGCACGTTTAAAAAGCTTACAGTATGCAATCTTGTTGGTTCGTGTAGTGATTGCATTTTTTCTTATCGTGTTTGTCATTAAACAATTTAGTACGACGGAAAATCTTTTTCTTGTCGTGGCGATTGTTTCATCACTCTTACTCATTTCATTAAGAAAATTTTTGAAGCCAATCTATTCTGCTGTTGAGAAGAGATTTATTAATAACCTCAATGCCAAAGAAATTGCGGAAATGGAGAAGATGATTAATCTTCCAGAGCTTGCTCCATGGAACGCAACACTTGTTGATTTTACCATTTCATCTGAATCTGCTCTTGCCGGAATCACTTTGGAAGAGTCACGCTTTAGAACTAAAACAGGTGCAACAATCGCTATGATTGTTCGTGGAAGCCGGCGGATCTTTACACCGAGCAGATCAGAGCGACTTCTTCCCAATGATCAACTTTATCTCATTGGTACAGATGAACAACTTTCGGCCGCACAAGCTTTGATCGAAGTGCAGAACAAAGATTATGAATATCAAAATGATGATATGTTTAAACTGGAAACAGTCGAGATCACAGAACAATCACCGCTGGCCAACAAATCTATTCGTGACATCGGGCTCAGTGAAAATTTAGGAATTCTTATTGTCGGGATTGAAAGAAACACTGAAAGGATATTAAATCCTGAATCATTTATTGTAATAAAGCCTGGAGATTTAATTTGGGTTTTTGGAAACACAGAGCATATTCATTCTGCCATGCAGGTAACATAACAATGCACCTTCAGGTAAAATTGCTTGGAGGAGTCTTGTATGGAAAAGCCAAGTCCATCATCGACAGACAATGATCTTGAGGAGCTTGAACATATTTTAAGCGAGCTCCCCACGGCCATTGAAATTAAATTAAAAATAGCATCTCTTTTTAATTCGATTCACCAGAAAATGAATCAAGGGCTTTCCTACGAAATCATTTTGGAAAGTGTATTTACTTCTCTTGACTCCGTCATTCCTTTTGATCGCATCGGCATCGGGCTCCTTGAAAATAACAATGAATCGATGTCCCTCAAGTGGGTGAAATCAAAACTTCCCATTAAAGAAGTCAATAAAGGTTACAAGGCTTCGCTCGTTAACAGCAGTTTAAAAGAAGTTCTTTCAAACAAAGCGCCAAGGATCATAGGAGATTTGGAAGATTATATTAAAGATCACCCTGAGTCAGTATCTACTCGTCACATTCTTAAAGATGGGATTAGATCAAGTTTAACTTGTCCACTCGTGATTAATGATAAAGCTATTGGGTGTATTTTCTTCTCGAGTAAAAACCCGCATATCTACAATCTTAAACATAGTGAAATTTTTTGCGAGATCTCCCAAGGGCTCTCATTGATTATTGAGCAATCACTCATGAAAGAAAGCATCGCCAACAATCAAACAAAAGAAAAAATTTTCCGTGCGACTATTCATGATCTCAACAATCCACTTGCTGTTATTAAAGGGACTTTGGATATCCTAGAACGCAAAGGATGGTTTGATGATCTCAATGATAACCTAAAAAAATCTTTTCATACCTTGAAACGAAACTCCGAGGCGATGATTTCTATGGTGAATGATCTTGTTCAAATGAATGAGATAAAATCAGGCAAGAAAATCGTAAATCTTAAAAATTGTGAATTGGATGTTTTTTTAAAAGAGATGATGAATGATAGCTTGAATATGGCGAAGAAAAAAAATATCACCATAGAACTTGAACGAGGTTCAAATCTTCCTTTTGCCGTGAATATTGATCCCGAGTATTTGAAAAGGGCCATTGAGAATTTGGTTTCAAACGCCATTAAGTACTCTCAAAACAATACTAAGCTTTTGATTAGGGTCGCAGTTACCGACAATAAACTCCAATTTTCATTTACTGATCAAGGTCTGGGTATTCCTGAAAATGAAATAGATAAATTGTTTAAAGAGTTCGGTAAAACAAGTGTAAAGCCCACATCAGGGGAAACCTCATCTGGGCTAGGTCTTGCCAATGTAAAGGCCATTATAGAGGCCCATGGCGGGGGAGTTTCGGTTGAAAGCCAGGTTAATGTGGGATCAACCTTCACTTTCTGGATCCCCATTCACTCCACACACTAGAAAATTTACCTTTTCATATCAAATTGACGCTTCTCTTGCTAAAGTCCGCAAAACGAGGAAATTATGAAAAGAGTTAAGGTTCAATTTGTCCGCTATGACATGAGTAAAACGAAAAATCGCAAACGCAAAGATATGCTGGTCGATGACCAAAGTGAAGAAGCCGTAATCGCGCAATTGGAAAGAATCCACAAGGGCGAAACGTTTGTTCAATTGCATGAACTCACTTGGGATGAAAAACAAATTAAAGAAGTCGCACGTAGAGAAAAAATGGATCAGCGATTACGTTTCACTGGAACTGTTAAATTTTTTGATGTCGAAAAAGGGTTTGGTTTTATTCAGCCAGATGAAGACATGGATGATTTGTTTTTTCACAAATCGGCCTGTAATGAAAGTGTGCCGTTTGAAAAAGACCGCGTAGAATTCAAAATAAGTGAAGGGCCGAAAGGTCTTTCGGCCATCCACGTTTCTGTCATCGACGATTAAAATAATTCCGAATGTAACTTGAGTGCGATGTTGCCTGCTTCTGATTTAACCAGATAAGCGGGCTTCTCGACAGTTCCATTGCGTTTTATGCGAGAGCCTTTAATGACTTTTTCGATGGGGGCGAAGTGAACTTCTTCAACTTGCCCCTTAACGACACCACCGGCCCATTTCCAGCTAACTTTAGTTCCCACTTCGAATGGTTTTAATCTTTCCATAAATCCTACTTGTAAACTGGATCAAGGTCGAATCGATCAAGCTCCATGACTTTCACCCAGGCCTTAACAAAATCATTGATGAATTTTTCTTTGCCATCTTCGGCCGCATATACTTCTGCGATAGCACGCAATTGAGCATGGGAACCAAAAATGAGATCGACTCTTGTGGCGGTCCATTTTAGAGCATTCGTTTTGCGATCTCGACCTTCAAAGAGTTGTTCTTTGTCATCTACGGCAGACCATTTTGTATTCATATTCAGAAGGTTGACGAAAAAATCATTCGTCAGAGTTTCATATTTGTCTGTGAAAACACCATTTTTTGAGCCATCGCTGTTTGTTCCCAGAACACGCATTCCTCCAATGAGTACGGTCATTTCAGGAGCTGATAGTTTTAACAATTGAGCTTTGTCGAGCAATAGTTCCTCTGCAGTCAAACGATATTGTTTTTTTAGATAATTTCTAAATCCGTCAGCGATAGGTTCTAGTGGTTCGAATGAATGCGCATCTGTTTGCTCCGCAATTGCGTCCATACGTCCACCATGAAATGGCACAGTGATTTTGTGGCCAGCTGATGCTGCTGCTTTTTCAATACCGACTGAACCCGCAAGCACAATCATATCCGCAAGAGAAACTTTTATTCCTGATTCTTGACGTACTTTTTCCAGGATTTCTAACTCTTCTTTTAAAAGTTTAGGGCGATTTGCTTCCCATTTATTTTGTGGATCAAGTCTTACACGAGCACCATTAGCGCCACCACGTTTATCTGATCCGCGAAACGATGAAGCTGATGCCCAGGCGACTGAAACAAGACGAGATACTGATAAACCGCACGACCCAATTTTTTCCTTCAGTGCTTTAATATCATTTTCACTTAATGTGTAATCGCACTTTGGAATAGGGTCTTGCCAGATAAGATCTTCTTTCGGAACTTCTTTGCCCAGGTATCTTACTTTCGGACCAAAATCTCTGTGGGTGAGTTTGAACCATGCACGTCTAAATGATTCAGCAAAAAGTTTTGGATCAGCATGATACTTCTTCGCAATCTTTAAATATTCAGGATCCATCTTCAACGCCATATCCGCTGTGGTCATCATTGGAGCATGTTTTTTTCCTTTCACGTGAGCATCTTCAACAAGTGTATCAGTAGCGCGATCTTTCGGACGCCATTGATGAGCGCCCGCAGGAGATTTAGTTAACTCCCACTCGTAGTTGAGAAGCATATCAAGATAACCTGAGTCCCACTTAGTAGGATTTGGTTTCCAAGCTCCTTCAATTCCTGATGTGATGGCATCAACACCGTGACCAGTATTCATCGCATTTTTCCATCCCATTCCTTGATCAACTAATGTTCCTGCTGCCGGTTCGCGACCAACATGTTTTGCATCTCCAGCCCCGTGAGCTTTTCCGAAAGTATGTCCACCAGCAACGAGAGCAACAGTCTCTTCATCATTCATCGCCATTCGGGCGAAAGTTTCACGAATATCTCTCGCGGAACCTACAGGATCAGGAACTCCACCAGGTCCTTCCGGATTGACATAGATCAATCCCATTTGAATGGCCGCAAGCGGATTATCGAGTTGTTTGTCTTTTGTGATTCGAGTTTCACCAAGCCATTCATTTTCGTGGCCCCAATAAATATCTTCCTCTGGTTCGAAAACATCTTCGCGTCCACCAGCAAAACCAAATGTTCCTAAACCCATCGATTCAAGTGCACAGTTTCCTGCGAGCACCATAAGATCGGCCCATGAAATTTTCTTTCCGTACTTTTGTTTGATAGGCCAGAGTAACATGCGAGCTTTGTCGAGATTGGCATTATCAGGCCAGCTGTTGAGTGGTGGAAAACGTTGACTGCCAGAACCAGATCCTCCGCGACCATCACCAATACGATAAGTCCCGGCACTATGCCACGCCATTCGAATGAAGAGTGGACCATAGTGACCATAATCGGCCGGCCACCAATCCTGAGAATCTTTCATCAGAATTTTGATATCGTTTTTAATCGCATCGAGATCTAATTTTTTAAATTCCTCAGCGTAACGGAATTCACTTAATGGATTTGATTTTGGAGTATGTTGATGAAGAACGCTTATGTTTAATTGATCAGGCCACCAATCTTTGTTGGTGCGATTTCTTTTTGATGTGTCGTCTTTGACTGGATTGTTGCTCATAATCTTTTTCCCCCTAAAGTGTTTAAAAAAGTATAGGAAGGAAAAAGATGATGATCAAATAACAAAACTAAATGACAGCATAGACAAAAGCTATAAAGGTTGATTTGCTTTGCGCCGTCGGGACAAACTAAGTAACGCGGCTTAAATTAAGCGTCCACCTTTAAGCAAATAAATCTTTGGCGAAATATCTTCATTACAAATTTTCTTTTCTGCTTTTACTTCTTGAGTGACGACCGATTTTTCTTCTGTTTCATCTGCCGCAAAACAACCAACTGACGTTAGAGCAACTAAAATTCCAAATGTAACTGCTTTGAGAAATTCCATGATTGATCCTCTTTTTTTTTCGTCCAACTTGAGTATCGATCTTTCATGTAAAAAAATAAATTATTATAAATTGATCAAGACAATAGTTAATTGTTATTGGTTCGATGACTTCATCAGATTGATGAATTCGAGAACTTCTTTTTGAAGTTCTTCTGGTTTGCCGGCGTTGGATTTTAAACAAATTCCCATCGCAAATGTCAGAAGCATAGAAGTAAGTGCTTCAGGGTTTTTAATTTTTTCGGCCTTCATATTTTTGAGGAAGAGCTCATGAACCTCTAAGGAAGTTTTTTCCAAAAGCTGTTTTACCTTTGTCGGAATAATGGAGTACTCGCGCATGGTATAAGCGAGAAAACATCCTTTTGGTCCTTTACACATAAGCTTTGCTTTCATGTAATTTTCGATATTGTTCCAACCGAGTGGTTCTGCTTTTAGATAATTATAATGAGGGCTATTTTCGTGATAGCGCTTTAAACTTTCAAGAAAGATATCATCTTTATCTTTGAACTCAGAGTAGAGTCCGGACTTGTTCACACCTGTTGCTTTTTCCAGATCAGACAATGAAGTGTCAGCGTATCCCTGCTTCCAGAAAACCTGGATGGCCGAATCAAGAACATCATTGCGATCAAAAGCTTTTAAGCGTCCCATGTGCCTAATTTAACATAAAAAACCGTTCGGTTCAATATTTTTATTGCAAAGATTTTGGAAAGGAGTATATTTTGAACCAATCGGTTCAGAATTAGGAACCTCTAAAAAGGAAAAAAAGATGTCTAAACTATCAAACAAAATTGCTCTCGTTACAGGTGGAAACTCTGGTATTGGTCTTGCTACAGCTAAGCTCTTCAAAGAGCAGGGAGCTAAGGTCATCATCACGGCCCGCTCAGCGGAAACTTTCGAAAAAGCTAAACAAGAATTCGGTTCACATTTTGATGTGGTTCAGGCCGACGTGAGCAAACTTGAAGAAATCGATCGTCTCTACGCTCACATTAAATCCAAATACGGCAAATTTGATATTCTCTTTGCGAACGCAGGAGTCGCGGGCTTTGCTCCTACTCTTGAAGTCACACCTGAATATTTTGACAATCAATTTAATACAAACGTTAAAGGCCTTTACTTCACAGTTGCGAAAGCGCTACCACTTCTTAACAAAGGAAGCTCTGTTGTACTAACGGCTTCGGTTGTTGCAAGCAAAGGATTCGCTGGCTCAAGCGTTTACTCTGCAACAAAAGCAGCAGTAAGAAACTTTGCCCGCAGCTGGACAGCGGAATTTCCAGTCTCTGATGTGCGTTTCAACGTTCTCTCTCCTGGACCGATCCAAACACCAATCTTCGATAAGATGGGTCTTCCACTAGAGCAAGCTCATGGTATCGGTGAATCGACTCCAATTAAGCGCATGGGGAAACCAGAAGAAATGGCCAAGGCCGCGCTCTTCTTAGCAAGTGATGATTCTAGTTACGTTGTCGGTGCTGAACTCATGGCCGATGGTGGTTTCGGTCAAATCTAAAAAAGGTTCCAACACACTTTTCTTGTTATTAAGCGACAAGGAAAGTGTGTTGGAACCTATTACAGAACTGATTGGCCATTTTTTTACTATCTGATCTTCTTCTGAGCCACCATACGCAAAGCTTACGGTCCATGGGAATTTCTTCCTGAAGAGCGATGATTTCTTTTCTCTTGATTAAATCATTCACAAGAATTTTAGGAACAATACTCCAGCCCAATCCATGATGAACGGCGGAGCGAACCGCTATCAAATTATCTGCCGTCATCAAAGTCGTGGCCGCAACTTTGAAAATGTCCGGATTAATCTGTTCGTGACGGATAAAAGGTTTATTCAGAAGATCACTGATTTTAGCTTTTTTTAAACCCCATGAAGCGGGAATAACCGCAACCCATTCTTCCTTAAACAATTGTCGATGGGCAATCGCCGGATCTTCTGGCGGATGACAAACGACAACGAAATCGCACGACCCTTCAATCAAATGAGTTTCGAAATCTAGTGGAGTAGAATATTGCAAGTGTGATTTGGTCCCTAATGCTTTTAAAAGTGCTGTCGAATTCGGAATAAGAAGCTGTTCAATCATCCATGTTGTAGCGGCTATGCGAATGCTAGAATCACCAGAGAGAATTTTTCTCTGGGCAATAATGCTTTCTTCCAGCCATCCCACGAGAACTTTTCCCGCATCTGTTAGCGCCCATCGGCCTTTAATTTTTTGGAGATAACCATATTCCTCAGAGATCCGTATCGTTTTTCTTTGCAGACCCGCAGGATCACAATTTAAAAGTTTAGCTGCCTCACGCAGTGAAGCTGTGCTTTTAAAAGCTCGTAAAATGAGACAATCATCCGGAGAAATTAAAAATTGATCCATGTTGATATATTTCTAACTCAATATTGATATAAGTCAACAGACAAAAACATCTTTCATTGAGAATGTAGCGATAATAAGGAGTCACTATGAAGGTTGTTGCAAGTATTGTTTTATATTTGTCTTTTTCAAGTTTTGCAGATGAATTAAATCCACGCTATTTCGCTAACCAGGAAGTCCAAAGACTAGCACCTGATGCTTTTGTTTTGCAGCCAGAGACAGCTGAGTTTCACACACATCTCGTTCAATCACAGAAACAAGAGATGAATGAACTTCTTGATCTGATCGCCAAAGAGCCTCGACTCCTATCAAAGATTGAAAAATTTAAAGATCTAGAATGGAGTGAAAAAGAATCAGTTCTGAAGGAAGTTTTCAGACTTGAAGTGCAGGCGCTAAAAATACAGGCTCCGGAACTTATCATCAGTACTACGGCCATTGATGGACAGGCGTATTTTGATTTTGATATCGAAAATCCAACACCAGGTAAAGTTATTCTGAATCCCGATGAACTTCAAAAAGACTCTAATCCTCTTTCAGCTTTAATGCTTCTCATTCACGAGACTCGCCATTCAGCTCAATTTCAAAAGGCCTTTTTTGGAAATGAAAATGATGTTCTTGGGAAATTTTATCGAGCAGCTTTTACTGCGCAAAAAAAGCATGCCGATAAAATTAGATCATTTTGTGATTTTCTCACTCTTAATAACGAGTATGAAGCTTTTCAATTCGGGAACTATGTCGTCACTGTTTTAACACATGGGCAGGTCGATACTCTTGGAATGGGGACCTATGCCAGCCAGTACAATAAGGATCTAAGCTTGAAGATTGATCTTCCTTCTCTCTTTGAAGAGGGTACAAACAATGTACTTGAGAAATTTAATCTCTTGGAAAAAGCTCAATACGATCTGCTAATTAAGCAGTAATGCCTAAAAATTGAGGCGAATCTCAGACAAGAGCATTCGCCTCTAAATCCTTAAGAATAAGTTGAACGGGACAGATAAGAAGGTGAAAAAAGTCCCATATGCTGTGAAAATTCCGAAAGAAGCTAAACTAAAAGATATAAACTTTTCGGAGAATTTTTATGTCATTCAAAGCTATCTTTTTAAGAATGCTTTTACTCTTCTCAATTTCGTTTTCTTTGTTTGGTGTGGAACTACCTTTTAATTCTTTAGAAGAATTTAAAACGTGGGAAAGAAATTTTAGAATGAACGCAAGATTTCACCCCAACTATAAAACGCCTGACTACTATTTCATCGGACTTTGGCGAAACGAACCAGAAGCAGCTGAGAGTCGTTATCGCTTCCTAAAAAATAATCCGCAATATGCCGCAGACTATGAAGCCATTCATAAAGGCGAACTTTCTAAGTTTCCTACTGATGGAAGTTCAATGATTAAAAGTGACTTATCTAAATTTCCACCTGAAATAGCGGAATACTATAAGCAAAATCCTGCGGAGCTTTTGGCCGCTGAAGGTTTCGGTCACGACCCTGTACTTGCGAGAAAACTTTATACTGGTGAAATTCAACTTGATAAAAATATAAATAAGTCTGAGTGGCTGCGCACGCATGCATGGACACCAGATGGAATTGTAGAAAAAAATAATGTCGTTGATTATGCTCAAAAACCATATGGTGATTACAAACTTCAAAAAATTGATCCAGCAACTGGGAAAGGAGTCGAGGACGGCGAAGAAAACAAAGTTGCCGGTGGTGACACTAAAAATAGTGGTGTTAGCGAACAAGTAAAAGGAAATCTCGAACTTTATAACAGAGTCCAAAAAGATATCGATACAATCGTTGGTAAAATTAACGTACTTCGCGAATCGATCGGTGTAACACTCGCAACAAGTGAAATAGGTAACAGTGTTGATTGTGCCGGCCAAGTTCCAGCAACATTCAAAGGTCGTTGTGGAGAATTAAAAGTTCTTGTTAAATCATTTAAAGATTTAGAAGCACAGGCAACAAAACTTCGTGAAGTCATTTCTGCAGTAGACAGCACTATCGGATTTCCTAAAATCTCTCGAGACATGTCGATCGCTTCTACAGTTGTAAGCAAATCTTCAAAAGATGTTTTCGCTGCTGACAAAGAAACGCCTGACTGTACTCTGCCATCTCAAAAAGGTTGGAAGTGTTTAAAAACGACTATCAGAACTCTGGAAGGTAAAAATTATAAAATTGTCCTCAAATGGAATCGTCCAAATGTTAAATCGCGCGGAACTGTCTTCTACGGTATTGGTGGCGCAGGAATGGGAGAGAGCTTGGATGATGCTCCTTCAAAAGCAGTGATGGACCAGCTTGATCAAATTGACCAGATTAGAATTGTTGCACTCGAAATGCTTGATGAAAAACCAGAATTTCCACTTGCTGGTGGCTACTGGATTCATGGTGGCGGTTATGAAACCCTCGCTCAAATTTTTATGGCGTCTTTTGAACTTGCCGTTAAGAAAAATCTTATTCACGGAAGTTTCCTAAACTATATGGGGGGAAGTAACGGAACAATGTTACTTGCTTCAGCAATGGCCCGCTACAATGCCGATACTTATTTTGATCGTGTAGTTTTCCAGATGGGACCGTTCTTACCAAGTTTAGAAAAGGCATGTGATAAAAATTCGTCATCACATTTTTGGTTAAGTAATCCACAGCAAGTAAATATGATGCAGGATTTTCTTTCACGATGGACTTACCAAGATCCAGCTAAGAAAGTTTGTGATGATTTAAAAAATGACCGTCTTTCATTACTGAAGAAAGATCTCAAAAAAGATTATCCTAATACAATTATCCACGTCATTATGGGCGAAAAAGAAATTACTGACGGTTTCGGAAAGTGGATTCTTGAATCTAACCTTGAATGGTATAACGCTATTACATCTAAATCAAAAGAGCGTTTATTACGTCCGCAGATGGGCCATAACAACTCTTATGAAGACATGAGAAGGTTCTTGAAGCTCTCTCCGAATGAAACCCCTGATCGTGCTTTAGAGCAATGTCAGAAAGGAACGTTTGATGTAGAAGGGAAACCATTTGAGTTCTCTTGCGGTTGTGGAACACTCACTGGTGGAGTTTTACAGAATGATGGTTGTTTCCATAAAGCTTTATAGTTAGCGGCGACGTCTCCAAAGTTCTCTATTCGCAAATTGGAATCGCTCCATCAGGCCTTCAGTTTCCAATTCAGTGAGGGCCACAAATGTACAGCTGATGTGAGGATGTTGTGAGGTTGGCCATTCAATCCAGTAATGGTGAATGCCTTCAAGCGTATCAGCTGCATTGGGATGAGCTTCCACGTGTCGGCGAATGGAACTCATTGTTGTTTGAATTTCGCTGATCTCACAAGCAATGATAGAGGATGAAAAAAGAAGAGTTAGTGTTACCAATAAATTTTTTAGATTTTTCATAGGGCGGACTCTACAACAGGCGGAACTCCGAAGCAACATTTACCTAGCTCCCCACCTCTGAAATCGAGCAGGAGAAGCTTATAAACACGCTCCAAAT
>CBIHOP010000056.1:0-12497 GCA_966211385.1 uncultured Bacteriovorax sp. | reverse complement strand
CTTCAAATTCACCACGGTATTTTGTTCCCGCCATGAGTGAGCCAAGATCTAATGAATAAACTGTTTTTCCCTCTAAGACATCAGGAACTCTCCCTTTTACAATTTCTCCGGCAAGTCCTTCGACAATTGCTGTTTTACCGACGCCCGCAGGTCCGACGAGCACAGGATTATTTTTTCCTCTTCGTCCTAAAATTTCCATCACGGCACGAATCTCTTTCGAGCGTCCAATAACCGGATCGAGCTTTCCTTGTTCAGCGAGCTCATTAAGATTTGTTAGAAAATTTGGTTTTTCCGTCGCGCCTTCAGCATTCTCTGCTTTTAAATCGTTGTAATCGATTTTGAAGTTCGGCAAAATCTGAGGAAGATATTTTAAAAGATCTGTTTCTGTAATCTCTCCACGCCCATTTTGAACAGCGTACGAAGAAGCATAAGTCAGCCACTCACTAAGTTTCGTGTGAGGACGAAGATTTTCCATATCGATTTTCTGCGACGTCGTTGGCAATCTATCGATTTGTGCTTCGAGATCTTTCTTGTACTTTTTGAGAGCGCGGTTTGAAAAAGACTGTGGATTATTCATTAATCCCAACATCAATAACTCAGGATAAAATTCTGCACACTTTCGCTTCAAAGCTTCACTTTGAGCGATCGCCAGAGATCCTTCTACAATTTGATTAAATTTGTTCATCGCCATTCTCCTTAATGAAATCATTCCAATATTTCATTTCAAAGAAAAGATGGGATGGATTAAAGAAACGTCAAGACTTGAGCTGCGAAAGAACTTTAAGGACCTTATCCTGGAAGGCAGGCTCGTCGAAGGGCTTGACTAAAAAGTTTTTAACCCCACGCTGAATGATTCGGGCTATGACGTCTTTCTCCAGGGTACCTGACACGATAAGAACGGAATCTTTGCTGTTGATGGCATCACCATCAAATTCAGCTAATAATTCGATTCCATTTTTCTTAGGCATATTGATATCTACAAGAATGATGGCGAATCGCTGATTTCGCAATTTTTGCGCGGCCATTACTCCGTCATTTGCAATAACAATGTTTTTAAAGCACCCCATATGAACGCAATATTCTTTCAGAATTTCACAGATGGCCTTGTCGTCATCTACAATTAAAACATCGCGCTGAACTTTTTTATCTAATGTCATACAGTCCTAGATATTTTCTTTTACTTTTTTGCGTAATTCTAAGTAGGTATTGTCGAGTTTCTCATCTTTAAAAATCTTATTTAAAACACTGGCCAGACGAATGCCTGCCTGACGAAGTCTTAATTCATATGTTGGCTTAACTTTAAAATGGTATTCATACCCTGCTGATTCACCAACATCATAGACTACATTTCTTAGCTCTTGTGATTCACGTGCCCAATCCATAAAATTTCCGGCCGTGAAAGTTTTCATTTCTTCTTTTGTAAAATGATTTAAAAATTTTGTGTACTCAGTATAAGAAAGTTGTTCAAAATCAACGATGCTTTCATCCCAAAGGGCATGAAGATTCGTCTCTGTCTTAAACCATTTCAGACGAACATTATTTCCGCCTCTATCTTCTGCAAGACCAACATGAAGAGGTTGATGAAGATCGCCCATCATATGCACCATAAATCTAAGTGCATCTTTTTTCTGTTCTACTGTCGCCTTTTTATCTCTTAGCGTTTCTTCGAATTGAAAAAGGGCGAAGATAACATCGCCATCAGCGACGCGTTTTTGATCAAAATATGTTTTCCCTGAAGGAATCGAAACATAGTGCCAAGGAGCTGTGTAATTATATTTTTTGTCTGATCTGATTTCATCCGGCCACGTTGAAACGCGAGCGAGATCTTCATCACCCAAAAGTTTCTTTACTTCACGTGCCGCATTTTTATCGAGATTGAGTTGAGCGATTTCACCAACAATACGGTGACCGTTTTTTCCCCAAGCATGAACTTCGGAAGTCATTAACGCTAATAAAAGAATGAGTGATGTTTTTTTCATATATCGCACTTTGCTCCAAATAAACATTTAGTCTTAACCGTTTTTGCTACCGAAGCTGGAACAAATTTTTCCCACCCTTCGGTTCCATCTTGAATCATCTTGAGCACTCTTCGCGACCAAATTGAAACAACTTCCGGATTATAATCTTCGATATTTTGAATTAAATTATTTTCCTTGAGATACGCCACCAGATGCTGAAGGTCTGGCGGTAACTGCAGTGACTCCAGCGTTTTGATTTCATTTAATTCATCATCACAGGCCGGGTAGATAAAGAGCTTTGTATTGGGCTCTAAGAGCGTTCCCACCGATCCTAAAAGCCCTAGTCGACTATTTTGGTAACGGGCCTTATTCAAAATTTCTTCAAGATTGTATGAGGCCAGAACAAAGGCGATTTTTTTCTTCGCGTATTTTGTGAAGAACATATTGAGGTCGCTATATGTTTCAGAATTTGAAATGAGAACTCGTTGCCCGAGAGCTGATAACAGATCTACTCGAGCTAAAAAATCTTCGTTATCAACTGTTCCTCTATCTAGCAGCAGTGACATCGAAATTTCTGGAATAACAATTGTGTTTTCTCTTTCTTCTTTATCCAGACATGCTTTGAATTTGCGAAGACCACACTCCAACATATCGAGTGAAAGATTTGTAGGAGGTCTATATCCTCCGCGAACAACGAGAACATTCTTTTTGTAAAGAACATCTGAAGCCTGAAGAACACCGCCATCATGATCAAAAATAACGGCTTCACACAATTTCATTTTTACAAGTTCAAGACAATGCAGTCTTGAATCCTGTCCTTTGAAGGCCTCTCCAGAAACGCGAATCATATCAATTTTAATTCTTGAAGTCGTGAGTCCATCCATGAGTGAAGCTACAAATTTTTCACGATCATGAGTTTCATTGTAAACAGCATAAACGAGATTCACACCGATCAATCCCAGAGCTTCTTGCTGTTGAATATTTTCAGCATCGAGCATGCTCACATGAAGAACGACTTGCGATGGCTGAGCTTTCGGTGCATTTTGAAATTTAATTCCAATCCACCCGTGGTTTTCTCCAGTGCCTTTAAAAGACTTTGCAGCAACAGTATTGGCGTAAGCAAAAAAAGTTGTTTGCGGGTGACGAATATTTTGAAGACGCTCAATCAGGATTTCATATTCTGTATCAAGCATTTTTTGAAGTCGGTCAAAGCTGACATAACGGCCAGACTTTTCTTTCCCGTAGATCGCATCACTCATGGTCATGTCATAGGCCGAAATACTTTTAGCAATTGTTCCTGCTGCACCACCAGCGCGAAAAAAATGACGGGCCACTTCCTGACCAGCACCGATTTCGGCAAAAGTTCCGTAGATGTCGTTATTTAAATTGATCTCCAGGGCCTTTTGCTGATGACCTAATCCCATAATAATCCTCGTAGAAATGTATAGATGTCTAAGATATGATAGCTACATTCAGGTCGCTTGCAAATAACGAAAACTAACTTGAAGCACCTAAGGAAAGCCTATGCCAAATCTTAAAACTCACCTCTTTGTCTGCACCAGCTGCACTTATAAAAAATCATTTGGTCGCGAATCTGATCCTGAGGAGGCAGCAGAGCTGAGAAAATGCCTCAAAAAACGGGCCCGTGAAGCCTTCCCCAAGGATGAAGTCCGCGTTTCTGCAGTAAAGTGTCTGGGCGAATGTGATGATGGAATCGCGGCCGTCTTCTATCCAGAGGGTGAATGGATGCTCAATTTGCGCCCCGAAGACGAAGACAAAATTTTCCACCGTCTAACCGAGCACGCCACTCGGTTAAAGTAATCTCTGCACGCTCCGATAAGTTCTCCAAGGAGAAACTTATGAACGTTTTAGATTTGGTTACATTTGTCGGTGGTGTTGCAGCAGTGATGATTTTCTTCGTTGCAAAAACAAATATCGATCAATCAAAAGTTCGCGTAAAAGTTCCAGTAAAGACAAAGCGCTAAGAAATTAATTTCAAGGCTTCAGTCTTTAAAACTTTGCGATCAACTTTTCCATTAGGCAACAGCGGAAAACTTTTTAAGCAGTGAACATGTTGGGGATGTTTATAGCGGGAAAGTTTTGGATTCAAAAATTCTCTCAATTCGTTCGCCGTTAGATTCTTTTCAGTCTTTAAAAAAGCAAATCCAACTTCTCCCCACTTTTCATGAGGCACGGCTACGACAACAGCTTCCGAAATATCAGCGTGAGTTGTAATGTGTTTTTCCACTTCGCCCGGGTAGACGTTTTCGCCACCCGAGATGTACATATCTTTGATACGGCCAACGACAAAATAAAATCCATCCTGATCAAAGCGCACGAGATCGCCTGTGCAGAAATAACCATCTTTCATCGTCTCTTTAAAAGCTTTTTCATTTTGATAATAACCGCAAGTCACATGCGGCCCGGAGATCATCAGTTCACCTGGTTCATCAACGCCAGCATCAGTACCGTCAGACTTCACCACTCGCACTTTTGAATGCGGCATCGGTCTTCCAATTGATCCAGCTTTTGAGACTGCGAATTCTTCGTCTAAGAGAAAACAATTCGGTCCAACTTCAGTCAGACCAAATCCTTGTTTGAAACAAAGATTTTTTCTTTGATACTCTTCGATCATCGGTATCGGACAAGCAGCACCGCCTGAGATAAAAAAACGAATCGAAGAAAAATCACATTCATGAAAACGTGGTTTCTCCAAGAGCATCTGAAACATTGTAGGTACACCGAAGTACACACTCACCTTTTCTTTTTCGATGCAATTAAAAACATTATCGGGATTAAACGATGGCGCCAATAAACTTGTTCCACCCAAATATAAAAGTGGAAGCAGAAGAACATTGTATCCACCTGTGTGGAAGAAAGGTGTTTCAACAAGCGTAATGTCAGATGATTTCAATCCCCATCCCGCGCATGTTTCCTGCTGGTTCGAAAGAAGCATTTGTCCGTGGAACATGACTCCTTTAGGCTGGCCGGTTGAACCAGATGTGAACAACATGAGAATCGGATCCGCAAGTGTAGATTTTGTAGCGATAAAATCTGCATCTTTTGCTGACTTATCCAACACCACTAAACTTGCATTGATATATTTACCTTCGCTGGGAATAAGTTTTTCACCAATTCCAAGATAGAGTTTTGGTTTTAAATGCGAGAGCACATTTTCAAGTTCTCCTAATGAAAGTCGAAAATTGAGCGGAACAAAGAGGGCCTTTAATTTTGAGCAAGCAAGCATTAATGTGAGATGCAGAAGACTATTGGTTTCAGCATGAAAGGCCACACATTCACCTGGAGCGAGTCCTTCTTTTTTAAGCACGGCCGCCCATGCATTCACTTCATCATTAAGTTCTTTGTAAGTCAGCGTTCGTTCACGATCTACAGATGATGCTTGCGCTTTAACCGCAATTTTATCAGCGAACTTTTCTGCATTAATCTCTAAAAATTCAATCCAGGCCTTCATTAATTTATTGCCTCAATGATCCAAGGGAGAATTTGTTTTTCCATGATCCCTGGTTTTTCGATAAGTCCAGCATGACCGCCTTCGGCCATTTTGAACGTTCCATTTTTTGCTTTGGCCGCCATTTTTTCATGGTTAAATGGTGGTGTGAGGAGATCTTCTTTACCTGCTACAAAAAGTATCGGACACTGAATGCTTGAAACATCAATGTCTGTTTCCATCGCGCCTAAGAGAAGTCCCCGTACCACATGATCCGGAAGGCTTCCCGCTTTCTCTCTATAACTTAAAAAGAGTTCACTTTTTTCATTAAAAATATCTTCACCCCAAATCCACGGAGTCGCGATATCAAAACGATGAAGGGGTCCACCTGTTTCATGGGCCATGAGCCAACTGCCAAGTTTTGCTTTCATCATAGGTGTTGAAATATCAAAACAATCGCAAGCAACAACACCTGCGACATCTTCGGGAAAACGGCGAGTATATTCCATCGCAATGCGAGCGCCATTACTAAGCCCCACGAAAACAATTTTACCTAACTGTTTATCAAGAAGCAGCTGGCGCAAATCATTGACGTGATCGTCGAGATGATAAACACCTTCTGGTTTAGGAGATTTCCCCTGACCACGACAATCGTAACGGAGGTATTGATATCTATCTTTCACATAGAAAGTCGCTCCATCATACGATGAAGTATCCGCGAATAAGCCGTTCACAAAAACTAATGTGGGATCACTCGCTTTCTTTTTAGCGCCTTCTAAAAGTGAAAAAAGTTCTAGCCTAATATTGTACCACCATCAACATTCAAACATGTTCCTGTGATGTATGAAGCATCATCACTCGCTAGGAAAGCATACGCAGCAGCGATATCAGCTGGCTCACCTAATCTTCTAAGAGATGCTTTTTCTTCCATCATCGCTAAAACTTTTTCAGGCATTTTTTTAACCATCGGAGTAGCGATAAATCCTGGAGCAACAGCATTCACGCGAATTTTATCTTTACCTAATTCTTTCGCCATCGTTTTTGCCATGGCAATGACACCGGCCTTTGTAGCAGAGTAATTTGTCTGACCGAAGTTACCGTAGTGAGCAACAACTGAAGCAGCGTGAATGATTGATCCGCCTTTTCCAGCAGCTTTCATCACTTCTGCTGCCGCTTTTGAAAGTTTGAAAATTGAAGTTAAGTTTACCGCAATAACGGCATCCCACTGCTCATCCGTCATTTTTAAAAGCGTAGAATCTTTAGTGATACCAGCGTTGTTAATGAGAACGTCTACACCTTTTGCCATTTCTGCTTTGATCGCATCAAGTGTTTCTGTTTTTGTAACGTCACCAGAAATGTAAGTCATTCTGTTTGGAAAAATTGATTTAAGTTCTGATTGTTCAAGTGTTGGCATATCAACGAGAACAAGCTCAGATCCTTCCGCATAAAATCGTTCGGCAGTTGCACGCCCAATTCCTGATGCAGCTCCTGTAATGAATACTCTTTTGTTTGTTAAACCTTTCATAAAATTCTCCTTATCCAATATCTGTTAAATCGTTAATGTCGAAAGTATTTGAGTCCCAGCGAAGAGACATTGCTGACCACATATAGCCAATGCCTGCTGAGGCAAGTACCACATGGTCTCCTTTTTTAAGTTTTCCTCTTTTTTCAGCAAGACCAAGAGAAAGAACCTGATCTGGGGCCCCAAAGTGTCCGTAGTGATCAAGATAAATGGATTGTTCTTGCTTAAGTTCCATCGGTTCTAAAATCGCGTCGTGTGCCGATTTTTTCATATGCAACAACGCCAGGTAATCGATTGGTTTTTTTAATTCGTTCACAGCAGCTTCACGAATGACTTGCAGGAAATTCACGATCGATCTTTTTTCTAAACGTTCGCGCATACCATCTACATCTGGAACTTGCAGGTAGCTCATGCTGTGATCGAGGCCATCACGCCATGGATGTCTCGTTCCACCACCTGGAACGATAACGTCTGTTGTGAAATCGCCGTCAGTAATAATTGAAGAAGTCAGAAGTGGATTGTTGGCCACATCGCTTTTTTCCAGAAGAATGGCCGAACCACCATCAGCGAGATTGTAAAGAAAACGAGTGTTCGCATCTTTGTAATTAACAAGGTCACCTGTTTTGTGACCGCCACAAAGAAGAACGCGTTTTAATTTTGGATCTGTTTGCATCAGCGATTTTGCTAAATGCAGACCAAGAATTTTATTTGAACAGCGGGCCGAGATATCGAAGGCACGTGCATTTTTTAAACCCAGTTCTCTTTGAACATAAATTCCTGCCGTCCAGACAATGTAATCTTTGTATTCAGATCCTGTCCAAATCACCATATCGATAGAAAGGGGATCAATGTCTTTTAAAACTTTCTTGGCGGCCATCACGGCCATATCACCTGGGTGAGTATTTTTATCCGCACGGCATTTGCGAACAATTCCCATTTTCGATGAGACAACGTGTTCAGGTACACCGGATTCACGCGCGATATGAGCGGCATCTTCGTAACCTTCAGGAAGCCATACGGCCGCTTTTTTAATATTGATAAAACTCATTAAATTTTTCCTTTGAAAAATGTCGTTAATTTTTCAGCAACAAGAGCAGGTTTTTCTAAAAAGAAGAAATGATCTGTCTCTTCAATCCATTCCGTTTGAACAGTTGTTTTTGTCAGAGCATTTTTAAAAATGTTTGGTGATTCTGGTGAAACAAAACGATCTTCGCGTCCACACATAGCAAGAACAGGCATGGTGAAAGAATCATAATTAGTTTCTTTTTCAATGAACGCTACGGCCGCATTATTCTGGCGAATGAGTTCATCTAGTGAAACTTTATTTTCAACACGAAGATTGATGATTCGCTGAAACTGTGAAGGATTGTTCGTGGCCAATGTAGGATGAACAGTTCCCATCGTCGCATATTGAGCTTGAACAAGAGGATCAAAGGCATCGAAGGCGCGCAGTCCTTCTTCCGTTAATTTTTGTCCGTGACTAAAATGCGGAGGCCCGCCCGTTGTACACATTAAACTAAGTGCGCTCACTCGTTCTGGAGCAAGCACGCAAAGCTCCTGAGCAGTAAATCCGCCCATGGAAATTCCCATGAGACCAAAAGTTTTTGCCTTTTCCTGATCCATAACAGCGAGTGCATCTTGGGCCAGATCGCTGATTGAATAAGAAGTTGATGTTCGCGAAGATTTTCCTGTCCCGCGGTTATCAATCAAAATGACAGTAAAATTTTTCTTCAATTCATCGACGAGATCAATGTAATTGTAGTGCGTACAGCCAAATCCAGAGAGACCGAGAAGATAAGGCCCTTGACCTGTTTTGAAATAGGCCACTTCACCGAAATCTCGTTTTACAAAATGGAGATTCATAAAAAACTCACATGAAAAAAATGAAAAAAAGAAACAAGTAAAGTTCACCTCCGAGTGAAATTTGTCAAGGTGAGTCTCATCATCTAATTCGATCTTATTCGATCTAACTTTTTCTAACATCACTACGGAGAACCATGCCCTTTACTCGACGAATAGGTGGCCCTCTATTAGTATCTGATTCTTTTTAGACTCTGCGCTTTAGAGGTTTCTTTATGATGAAATTTTGTTTTACCCTATTGTGTTCTTTTCTTCTGGCAAACTCTTTTGTGTCAGCAAAAGAAATTGTCTCGGAAATGCAAACCGGAAGCTACCGTGGAATCTACGGCACAAGAAATTACAAAGTTTACGTTCCCAAAAATTTCAAAAAAAATGAAAGCCTTCCTGTTGTGGTCATGCTTCATGGTTGTCAGCAAAATGCAGAAGATTTCGCGCGTGGATCGCGAATCACAAAATGGGCCGACAAAGAAAGATTCATCGTTCTTCTTCCTGAACAAAATCAAAAATACAATCCCTTCAAGTGTTGGAATTGGATCATCCCTTCGAACAATTCACGTTTAGGTGAATCAGAAGTGATCATTGAAATGCTTGATGAAGTGATCACGAAATATAACGGTGATGCTGATCGTGTGTATGCGGCAGGAATGAGCGCCGGTGCTTCAATGGTCAACATTCTAGGAAACTGTTATCCGGAAAGATTCAAAGCACTCGGCTCGCACGATGGAACTCAATACTATTCGTCTTATTACGGAATGGATTTCGCGGAAGTTGTTTTAAGTGGTCCTTCTGTTCCAGCGATCGTTTCTGCGCTTTATGGTTATACATGCGCCAGTGCCTCTAAAAACCGTCCGAAAAAAATGCCCATTATTATCTTCCACGGCATGCAAAGTCCGCTCATGAGCCCAATGCACGCGTTTCAGATTGAGTCTGAGTTTAAGATCTTCAACGATCTTCTCGACAACGGCATCAGAGATAATTCTTATTTCTTCAATAAAAGCGTCGACAATGTTCCGGAGACAGAGACGTACGGCTATAACAAGTATTCAATCATTGATCAGGATAGAGATGTCATCATTGAACGATACATGATTAATGATTTGGGACATGGATGGAGCGGTGGTGAGGCCAATCTTCCGTACAATGATCCAAAAGGTCCGGATGCAACTGCACTCATTATTAAATTCTTTAAAAAGTTTGGACTCTAGAAAGTAAAAAGGCCCGCATTAAGCGGGCCTTTTAGTTTTGATTAATCTTGTTTTAAATGTCTGCCGTCACCAGTTACGAAAAACGATTCTGCAGTCGTGATATTTCTCGTCCAGTTTTTAACTGTGTACTGGATTTCAACTGTAGCACCGGCCACTACGTTTGAAGGTGTTCCGATATTTGAGATTTGAATAAGCTGAGAAGAAGCATCTAGATCAAATCCCCAAGAGATAACAATATTTCTAGCTGATGCTCTAATACCTGTTAAGTATTTTCCTTTTCCTTCGTATTGACCACCGTACTGGAAAGTTACGCTGTATACGAAAGAGATAACTTCAACACCTAAACCGTTCGTGTAAACGATCTTGTAGTGTTTAGTTACAGGAAGAGACCATCCACCCATTTCGTGAACAACAGGATCTTTTGTATCTAATCTTGGAAGAACTGATACAGAGGCCATTGGGTTGTTGTTTACAACCGCTCTACCTTTATCAATTGTTGGAATAATTTTTTGTCCGATAGCAATCAACTTATCCACAACCATGATCACGCCATCAAGGAAACCTTTTGTCGTTGGAGTTGATCCTCCTCCTTCCGCTGCAACTAAATCACCAAGTGCCGATGGTGGTGTAGGAGGAATTTTTGGATTACCTTTATTTGTTTTATCTTTTTTGTTGATGATCACTTCACCATCAGCATCTACTTCCGTTACATTTTTTGGTGAAAGATTAATGCCGTTGAACTCCAATGATTCTTCATCAGTAAGTTCTTTGATTTTTACTGATTTGATTTGAAAGTATGGATCAGTTAAGGCCTCTTTTCTGTTTGTCAGAAGAGTTTCCTTAATTGTTTTTTTACCAAGTTTTCTGATTTTCGTCGCACCAGCTTGAGATGTCGTAGCACTCGAAAGCATTGCGATTGTTAAGACAACTAATGAAACGCGGGTCAGTTTACTATTCATGGAATCCCCCTAGGATTTTGTTCCGCCAAGGTTTAACGGTAAATCAGAAAAATCTCAATCAAACTCGCCTTCATTAGTAAAAATTACATAGCTTTAGAGCTTTTCTCTTTATAAAGTGAAACATTTTCACTACAAATCATTCATGGCCCGTACAAAAACAATTACCAGAAAAGATGGTCTTTTCTATCACCCGACTTTCGTCAAAAAAGACGAGCGTGAGAAAATACTCGCATGGCTTGCGACTTTGCACCCTATTTGGGAAATGCGCTACTCTGAGCATATGCCTCCTCCGGAGGGCGATACTCAAAGACAATTGTTAAGACCTGTATACTGGTTAGGAAATTGGCAATTTGCCTGTCTCAATTATTATCATCCGCCAAAAGGAATTCATAACCGTTGTATTCGCGCAGAAGATTATCCTCCTGTTCTTAAAAAAATGTTGGAAGTCATAGAAGGAATCACAAAAACTCATTTTAAAAGGCATGAAGTCCCAAAAGGGTGGAAGCTCAATACGTGTTTGATTAACTTCTATGGAACAAAGATTGACGAAGAGGGAAAAAAACAAGATACCGCACGTGTGGGTGACCATAAAGATTTTGAACTTGGCCCCGTAGCTTCACTCTCATTCGGTGAACGCGCCTTCTTTCAATTTGTCATGGGGAAAAAAGATTTAAAAAATAATGTTATCTATGAGCAATGGTTAGAAGATTGCAGTTTACAAATATTTGGTGGAGATCTTTATAAAGATCGTGCGTTTCATCGCGTTCAGCGAGTAGAAAATAAATTGAAAAAAGTTTTCGATATCAATGTGCAGAATTTTGAAACACGAAGAATTAATTTCACCTTTCGATATGTCCCTGAAGAACACATTCTAGATTTTAAAGCTCTTCCAGCTGAACTTAAATCAGATATCACTCCTTATGTTGCTGAGTTGTCCCGCCACAGTGCCTATTGGTCAAAAATATTACAAAGCTAAAGTTTTCACTTGCCCTCGTTTTGTTTTTCGACTATTTGTTTGAGTTATCAAACTATCACTAGGAGACCACAATGCTTAAAGCTTTATCAGTCCTATTATTGGCCACACTTTCATTCACAGCTCTTGCTCACGTTGAACCAGGAAAATATACAGGACGCGATCAAAACGGCTCTGCTTGTTCATTTACAGTTTTAGATATGTGGTTTGAAGATAACATGCACCACCCGCTTACTGAGCGTCTTCCTGTGACGGATTTAACATTCACAGGTGTTGAAGTTGAAGCTCTTATCTGGAACCTTGGTCATCCTCCAGTCGTTAACACTGAACGAGGTCTTAACCGTTACAACCACGGACTCTTCCAGCAAATCGTTCCGACAAAAGTGGGAGCAGCAAGTGTTACGCTCTTAAAGAAAGACGATAAAGAAAGCGATGACGATGGAAAACCAGTTGGTGTGATTTACATCGAAGACAATTACAGAACTAAAGCTGAATCGAAAAAAGTAACTTGTTTGTTATAAAAAATATTTTTGGCCTAGGCGTGACTTACGCAAAATGTACGCCTAGGCTTA
>CBIHOP010000055.1:0-12646 GCA_966211385.1 uncultured Bacteriovorax sp. | reverse complement strand
CTTTCGCTCTCAGCTTCTAGGGCTACTGGTCTAATCATGCTATTCCAGTTTTTAGCTGTAAAATTATCCATTTCAACGACTCCTTAAATAGGTATTAGACTCTTCTTCTCTTTGGTGCTCTACATCCGTTGTGAGGAATAGGGCTTCTATCAGAAACAGATACGATTCTGATTCCTGCTCCAAGAAGAGCTCTGATAGCGTTCTCTCTACCAGCTCCTGGACCTTTTACTCGTACTTCTACTGAGTTTAATCCGTGTTCAACAGCTCTCTTAGCAGCTTCTAGAGAAGCAGTTTGAGCAGCGAATGGAGTCGATTTTTTAGATCCTCTGAATCCTAGTTGACCAGCGCTTGCCCAAGCAAGTGCGTTCCCTTGAGGATCAGTGAACGTTACGATTGTATTATTGAACGAAGCTTGGATATGACAAATCCCGTGCGATACGTTCTTTTTTACTTTTTTCTTAACAACTTTTTTTACCATATAACTATCCTAAATTAATTATTTAAGCGACTTGATTGATTTCTTACCAGCGATAGCAACTGCAGGACCTTTTCTCGTTCTTGCATTTGTATGCGTTCTTTGACCTCTTACTGGAAGAGATTTTCTATGACGAACACCTCTGTAGCAGGCCATATCTTTTAGTCTTTTAATGTTAAGACCGATCTCACGACGAAGATCCCCTTCAACCACGTGACCTTCTTCAAGGTGCTTTCTGATTGTCTGAACTTCTTCTTCAGAAATATCATTTGAACTTTTTTCTGGATCAATTCCAGAAAGAGTTAAAACGTCCATCGCTACTTTTGGTCCAACTCCGTAAAGAGATTGAAGTGCGATTCTCATTGCTTTGTTTCTTGGAATGTCTACACCTAAAATACGTGCCATATATTACCCCTAATTATCCTTGTCTCTGTTTATGTTTTGGACTGCTTTTACAAACAACTCTTAAAACACCTTTTCTTTTGATAACTTTGCAATCTTTACAGATGACTTTTACTGAAGCTCTAACTTTCATAAACTATATCCCCACTACAACTACTTACTTCTGTAAGTTATTCTACCCTTAGTTAAATCGTATTTGCTGATCTCAACCAGAACTTTGTCTCCTGGAAGGATCTTAATAAAGTGCATACGCATTTTACCGCTAATATGAGCGATAATAATGTGTCCATTCGGCAACTTCACACGAAATTTCGTGTTCGGCAAAAGCTCAGTAACTTCGCCTTCTACTTCGATGATATCTTTGTCAGTCATAATTCCCTAAAGCAGGTTGTATATCCTGATTTAAACCTATATAGCAAGTGCTATTTAGACCCAATTATTTTGTTTAACCAATAACTTTTTCTAGTGCTGTCGTGACCGCTGACTCTTGCATTGAAGCATCAATTTCTACCAAAGCACCTTTAGATTTATAGAAGGCCAGCATTGGATCAACTGTATCAGCGAAAATCTTTAAGCGATTAGAAACAACTTCTTGAGTGTCGTCTTTTCTTTGCTTAAGTGAATCTTTCGCTCCACACTTGTCGCAAACATCAGCTACGCGAGGAGCTTTTGTAGCGAGATTATAAATTTCGCCGCAATTGCTACACGTTCTTCTATTTACTACCCGGTCAATTAAAATTCCCAGGTCAATCTTGAAGTAAACCGCGAGGGTCTTTCTTCCTTGGAGAAGTTCTGCTTCAAGCATTTCCGCCTGAGCAATGTTTCGAGGGAACCCATCAAAAATATAGCTAACTTTGTCTACGTCGCAGTTGGCTTTTAAGAGGGCCATTACAGTACTATCGTCTACCAAATCACCGCGAGAAATAATTCCCGAAACTTTTTGGCCTAATTCACTACCTTTAGCAATTTCACTTCTCAGAAGATCGCCAGTTGAAATGTGCTTGAAGCCTTTTTCAACTAACTTCGCCGCCTGTGTACCTTTCCCCGAACCAGGAGCGCCAAGTATGATCAAGTGAGGTTTCATTAATTAAAACCTTCTATTTGGACCGTTGTATTTTCCTTTACTCTTAAAGGCGGTCTCATACTTATCTGAATACATGAATGTTTGTACGTTCAGCATAACTCTCATGGCAACACTTACCATGATCAGAAGCGAAGTTCCTTCAAAGCGGCTGTGGCTTCCAGTGATAACAGATGGAAGAATACAAACCACGATCAAGAAAAGAGCTCCAAAGAAAGTTACTCTATTAAGAACGAAATCTAAATAATCTTGTGTCTTTTGACCTGGACGAATTCCTGGAACAAAAGCGTTGTTTTTCTGCAACATTTCAGCAACTTTTTTAGTTTTAAACTGAATTGGAGCATAGAAAAACGACATGTAAAAAATCAACAATGCGAATACTAGGTTAAATAATAATTGACCTGGCATTAACGACTGATGAATCGTATCAACGTATGGCTTAAGCGGGCTCGTTGCAGGAACAAAGTTCGCAAGAGTTGCCGGAGCGGCCAATAGTGATGAAGCTAAAATTGGAGGCATTACCCCACCAGTGTCCAAACGAAGTGGAAGATTTTGGTTTCCACCGTAAACCTGATTGTTCACTACACGTTTTGCGTATTGAACTGGAATATTTCTAAATGCACTTTCAATATATGAAACGATATAAAGAGAGATGACAATAATAGCTAAACTAATTGCCAAGCTCCATCCTGAAAGCTCGCCACTTCTGAAAAGTGTAACTTTTTGGAAGAACTCAGACGGAAGCTCAACAGCAATACCAGTAAAGATAATCAGTGAAACACCGTTTTCAAGACCAAACTCAGTGATACGCTCACCCAACCAAAGAAGGAACATAGTTCCACCAGCTAGTGTGATCATAGTTGTTAATCTAAAAAGCATTCCTGGCTCATTGATAAGCGGAACACCAGTTGGGCTTCTTAAGCCTTCAAATACGGCAGCCATACCGTAACCTTGAATACAACAAAGAAGTACTGAAGCATAACGAGTCCATCTCTGGATCTTTTTATGGCCTTCGCTGTCTTCTTGCATTTCTTGGATTTGTGGAACAACTTCACCTAATAAGCTGAAGATGATCGATGTAGTGATGTAAGGCATGATCCCTAGAGCGAGAACAGAGAATCTTTTGAAAGCACCACCACTGAAAGTGTTTACTAGATCAAAAATTCCACCGCCGCCTTCAGAGAAGTATGATGCTAATGCTGAAGCATTAACACCTGCAACAGGTACTTGCGCTGCTAGTCTGTAAACTAGCAGTAGCAAGAATGTATAAAATACGCGTTTCTTTAGTTCCTCTATCTTTCCTTGAGATGTAGCCATTGGCAATTCTTCCTAAACTAGTTAACCATTCCAGATGCGTTCTTGATTGATTCAAGAGCTTTCTTAGAAAATTTTGATATTTCCTGAAATGTTAAAGCTTTAGTTAGAGGAATGCACCCAATAATTTTGATATTTAGGTTTTTATCTTGGCCAGAAAGAAGTCCCTTAGTAATAAGAGTCTCTCTGTTCACGATTTCACCTTTAGCAAATTTAGCTTCGATGTTCTCAAGAGTAACAACAGCGTAAGCATCAGCGAACTTCATGTTGTTAAATCCACGCTTTGGAAGTCTCATGTATAGAGGAAGGTTGTTACCTTCAAACCCTGATCTCACGTGACCGCTTTTTCTAGCTTTTTGTCCTTTGTGACCTTTACCGGCCTGAGTACCTTGACCAGAACCTTGTCCGCGACCAAGTCTTTTTGTATTTCTATTAGCACCTTTTGGGCTTTGTAGATTATTCAACGTCAACATATACAATTTCCTCTATAACCTAACGAACAATTAGTTATTCTTTTACTTCCAACATGTGGATAATTTTTTTAACCATTCCTCTTACGCTTGGAGTGTTTTCAAGCTCAGAAGTTTGGCCAACTTTTCTTAAACCTAGACCACGTACGTTTGCCTGAACTTTTTCAGTCGTACCAGCTAAGCCTTTAACAAGTTTAACTTTTAATTTTGAAGATGTTTTAGCCATAAAAATTCCTAATTATTTTTTGCTCTAAGACCTTTAACGTCTTTATCTCTTGCTTTAGCGATCGCTTCAACTGATCTTAACTCTTTAAGAGCTTTGAAAGTTGCTTTAACGATGTTGTGTGGGTTATTTCCACGAAGAGATTTTGTTAATACATTTCTAACACCTGCAAGTTCAAGAATTGAACGACAAGCACCAGCAGCCTTAACCCCAGTACCTTCTGCAGCTGGCTTGAAAAGGATTTTACCAGCATCGAATTCACCCATGATCTCATGAGGAATTGTTCCGTTATCAAGAGGAACATCGATCATCATTTTATAAGCTTCTTGAGTTGCCTTTCTGATAGCTTCTGGAACTTCCTTAGCTTTCCCAAGTCCGTATCCAACTTTTCCTTTTTTATCACCAACGATCATTAGAGCTGAGAAAGAAAATCTTCTACCACCCTTAACAACTTTTGCTACTCTGTTTACAGCAACAACTCTCTCTTCTAGTTCAGTTCCTGTTCCAGGAGCTTTCTTCTTTGGAGGAGCACCGTCACCTTTTTTACCGCGCGGGCCTTTTTTATTACCAGCTTCAGTTTCGAATTCTTCAATTACAGAAATTTCTTCAGACATATGATCTCCTAAACCTGTATTCCGCTTTCTCTAATACTTTGAACAAGTGCCGCGATTACGCCTGTGTACTTATACCCAGCTCTATCAAAAACAGCAGCGTTCAGGTTATTTTTCTTCAGCATAGTAGCAACTTTTGCCCCAACTTTTTTAGCACCTTCAATGTTACAGCTTTCAGCTGCAGCATCTTTTCCAAAAGTACTAACTGTGAACAAGCTTACTGATTTAGTGTCATCAATAACTTGAACTGAAATGTGCTTGTTAGACTTTACTGCACAAATACGAGGTCTCTCAGAAGTTCCACTGATCTTGTTTCTGATTGACAGTCTTTTTCTAAGTCTCTGTGCATCTTTTTCGTTTGCAATCTTACCGTATGGCTTTCTCATATTTATTCCCGCTTAGTAATTACTTACTTATTACTTACCTTTACCACCAGCTTTACCAGCTTTTCTAATAATTGTCTCAGTCGTGTATTTAACACCTTTCCCTTTGTATGGTTCAGGCTCTCTGAATGATCTAACTTTAGCTGCTACTTGCCCAACTAGTTCTTTGTTTGAACCTTCGATATCGATTTGGTTCTTGTTAACTTTAGCTGTGATTCCAGCAGGAAGTGGGAAATCAATTGAGTGAGAATAACCTAAGCTCAATTGAAGTGTTGTTCCAGAAACTGCTGCTTTATAACCAACTCCGTTGAACTCTAAAGACTTTACGAAACCAGTGCTAACACCTGTTACCATATTGCTTACTAGAGTACGAGCTGTTCCCCATTGTGATCTTGCTTCTGCAGAATCATCAACTGGCTTTACCGTTACTGCTTTCCCTTCAAGAGTTACAGTTACATGCTTATTCAATTTATGTGTTAGAGTGCCTTTAGCACCTTTTACAGTAATTAGGTCACCTTTGATAGTAACTTCAACTTTCTCAGGAACATTTACTGGATGTTTACCAATACGTGACATGACTCAAACTCCTACCAAACGTTGCAGAGAACTTCCCCGCCCACTTTATTTTTCTTAGCTTCACGTGAAGACATAACGCCTTTAGAAGTAGAAACTACAGAAACACCCAAACCACTCATTACGCGCTTGAAAGATTCATAGTCACTATATCTACGTAAGCCTGGTCTTGAAACTCTGCTTAACCCAACAATTGCACCTTCTTTAAGAGCAACTTTGATTTTAATATCATTTGGAGCTTTCGCTACGATCTTGAAAGACTTGATATAACCTTCGTCTTTTAAAACTTTACAAATTGCCGCCTTAATTTTGCTAGCTGGAAATTCTACTTTTTCATGGCCAGCGCTAACTCCGTTACGGATGATAGTTAGCATGTTTGAAATTGGATCTGTTTGCATATTTTCCTCTTAAATTACTAATTACCAGCTTGACTTCGTTACGCCTGGAACCATTCCTTTTAGAGAAAGTCCTCTGAAGCATACTCTGCAAAGTTTGAACATTCTGATGAAAGCTCTTGGTCTTCCACAGTGCTCACATCTATTTCTATGTCTTACTTTAAACTTAGGTTTCTTTTCGTTCGCGATAATTTTAGCTAATCTAGCCATTTATAACTCCATTATTTTCTAAAAGGCATTCCAATCAATGTTAATAGCTCTCTTCCTTCATCGTTCGTCTCTGCAGTCGTAACAATGGAAATCCCTAAGCCTCTGATCTTATCAACTTTATCGTAATTGATTTCAGGGAAGATGATCTGCTCTTTTAGACCTAATGTGTAGTTTCCTTTACCGTCGAAACCTTTAGAAGAAACACCTCTAAAGTCACGTACACGTGGAAGCGAGATCGAAATCAATCTATCAAGAAATTCATACATCTTTTCGCCTCTAAGAGTAACAGAAGCGCCTAGTGGCATACCTTCTCTTACTTTAAATGATGCGATTGAAGTTTTAGCTCTAGCTACAACTGGTTTTTGACCAGTAATTGCTGCCAAATCGTTTACGATTGAGTCAACAACTTTAGAGTTTGATACTGCGTCTTTTGTTACACAGTTCACTACGATTTTTTCGATCTTAGGAATTCTGTGGACGTTATCATATCCAAATTTTTTTACTAGTGCTGGTACAACTTCTTTTCTGTATATGTCTTTCATTCTGCTCATATAAATTCCCTAATTAAATTACAGCGCCACACTTTTTAGAAACTCTCTGCTTTTTGTTATCTTTCCCAGCAGTGAACTTAACCTTTGTAGGTTTCTTAGTTTTTGGGCTGATTAAAGATACATTGCTTGCATGAAGCGGAAGATTCTTTGTTACGAATCCGCCTTCTGGATTTTGTTGGTTTGGCTTAACTGAACGCTTAACTTCGTTCACACCTTCAACAACAACTTTACTTGTCTTTCTGTTTAGAGAAAGAATTTTTCCTGTTTTCCCTGCATTGCTACCGGTAGTTACAACAACTTCATCATTAACTTTTAACTTTTTCATAAACTACAACCTACCTACAACTGTTAAAGAACTTCTGGAGCGAGAGAACAGATCTTTGTGAAGTTCTTTCCTCTTAGCTCTCTAGCAACTGGCCCAAAAATACGAGTACCAATTGGCTCATTAGCGTTGTTGATGATAACAACACTGTTTGTATCGAATTGGATGTATGATCCATCTTCTCTTCTGATTGGGTAAACAGTTCTTACGATTACTGCTTTTTTAACATCACCCTTTTTAACTTTACCGCCAGTAACAGCTTGTTGAACCGCTACTACGATAATATCTCCAATTCCTGCAGAAGTTCTCTTAGAACCCCCAAGAACCTTGAAACATCTAACCATTTTTGCTCCAGAGTTATCTGCTACCTCTAGATTAGTTTGCATTTGGATCATAACTTTATCCCTTAGTTAACTTTTAACAATTCCCATTTCTTTAATTTCGAATACGGACGTGACTCGATGATTGTAACAGCGTCACCGATTTTAGCTTTTGAAGCTTCATCGTGTACGTGGTACTTCTTAGATGTACTTACGAATTTACTGTAAGCGCCATCTTTGAATCTTCTTGTAACTTTTACAACAATTGTCTTTTCGTTCTTATCGCTAACAACTGTTCCGTCTAGTGTCTTTTTGAATGTCTTTTTTACTTCGCTCATTATCAATATCCTATTTGGTTAGCTGTTTGCTAAAAGTCAAAAGTCTAGCAATGTCTTTTTTAAGAAGTTGCTTTCTATGTGGCTTTTCAGTCCCAGAAACAGCAGCTTGGATCTTAAGAGTTAGAAGCTCTTTTTTAAGTTCAACAAGTTTTTTTCCAACTTCTTTTTGATTAAGTTTTTTTACGTCATCTAATGTGATCATAGTGTGTCCAAAAATAAATTTATGTCTGCGCCTTATTGCATCTTTTTTTTAATTAGACAAGGCTTCTTTCTTAACTATTTTAGTTTTTATAGGCAATTTATACATAGCAAGCTTTAGAGCATCTAAGCTTACACCTTCTTCAAGGCCACCTACTTCAAACAAGATTCTTCCTGGTCTGATAACTGCTACCCATGTTTCTGGAGAACCTTTACCGCCACCCATACGTACTTCAGCCGGCTTTCTTGAAAGCGACTTATCTGGGAAGATTTTGATCCACATATTTCCACCGCGTTTCATTTTTCTTGAAATCGCGATACGAGCAGCTTCAATTTGTCTGTTTGTGATGTATCCACAACCTGTAGCTTGAAGACCATATTCACCGAACACTAGTGTATTTCCGCGGTTAGCAGCACCAGTCATTCTTCCTTTTTGTTGTTTTCTAAATCTAACTCTTTTAGGACTTAACATGAGTAACCTCTATTTAAAATTCTATAAAACCTATTTATAGATCTCGCCCTTATAAACCCAAACTTTTACACCAATGATTCCGTAAGTAGTCATTGCTTCAGCTGTGTTATAGTCGATATCTGCTCTTAAAGTATGAAGAGGGACTTTTCTTTCAGCATACCCTTCAGTTCTTGCCATCTCAGCACCACCAAGACGACCTGAAGTTCTAACTTTGATCCCTTTAACACCAGCTCTGAAAGCTGATTGCATAACTTTTTTCATTGCTCTTCTGAAAGCAACACGTTTCTCAAGCTGAGAAGCGATGTTTTCAGCGATAAGCTTAGCGTCTGCATCTGGTCTCTTAACTTCAGCGATGTTGAAGATTAAAGTTCCAGTAGTCATTTTCTTAAGGTCGTTACGGATTTTTTCGATCCCTGTACCTTTTTTACCGATAGCAATTCCAGGCTTAGCTGTATTTACGGTTACCTTAACTTGATCAGATGTACGAGAAATGTCGATGCTTGCTACAGCAGCGGCTTTCATATTCTTCTCAATATAAGTTCTCATTTTTAGATCTTCATGAAGAAGTTCAGCATATCTATCTTTGGCGTACCAGCTTGAGTGCCAACCTTTGATATAACCTAATCTAAAACCGTAAGGATGTACTTTTTGTCCCATTTATCCCTTCCTATGCTTCTTTTAAAACCACTGTAACGTGACTTGTTCTTTTTCTAATTTTATAAGCGCGACCTTGAGCTCTTGGCATGATTCTCTTAAGCATTGGCCCTTCGTCTGTGAAGATTGTTCCAACAACTAGATTATCTAGATCGTACTTGTTTGCTTCGTTAGCGATCGCTAGACCACTGTTGATTAGCTTTGTAAGTGCGATAGCAATTTCTTTCTTCTCACAAAATCTTAGGATTTTGATTGCTTCAGAAGCTTTCTTGTTTCTAACAAGGTCGCAAACTTGTCTAATTTTTCTTGGTGCGATTCCAACGTTGTTTAATTTTACTTTAACGGACATAAGCCCCTCTCCAAATTAATTATTTCTTAGCTACTTTCTTATCAGCGCCGTGCCCGTGGAAAGTTCTAGTGATAGAAAATTCACCAAGCTTATGGCCAATCATGTTGTCAGTTACATAAACAGGAACAAATTTTTTCCCGTTGTGTACAGCAAACGTGATCCCGATAAATTCAGGTACTACTGTTGAACGACGTGACCATGTCTTAATAACTTTGCTTGCTTTGTTGCTATCGTTTGCGATAGCTGCAACTTTTTTAAGCAAATGTGTATCAACGAAAGGTCCCTTCTTTAATGAACGAGCCATTTTATTACTCCCTAATTACTTACTTTCTTCTCTTAACGATAAATTTATCAGTTCTCTTATTCTTACGAGTTTTGTATCCACGAGTAGGTAATCCCCATGGAGTCACTGGGTGACGTCCACCAGAAGTTCTACCTTCACCACCTCCCAATGGGTGATCAACAGGGTTCATAGATACACCGCGTACTGTAGGTCTGATACCAAGCTTTCTTGTGATACCAGCTTTACCGCGGTTAACTTTTTCGTGGTCTAGGTTACCAACTTGTCCGATTGTTGCGCGACAGTTGCTTTTTACTCTTCTTAATTCACCTGATGGCATTCTTAGAAGAACGATTTCGCCTTCTTTCGCCATTACTTGAACGTAAGATCCAGCTGAACGAGCGATTTGTCCGCCTGCACCTGGGTTAAGTTCAACATTGTGAACAAGTGTACCGATTGGAATATCACTTAGAAGTTTAGCGTTTCCAACTTTGATATCCGCTGAAGCAGATGAAATGATTGAATCGCCTACTGATAATCCCAATGGAGCTAGGATGAAGTTAGTTGCACCATCAGCATAAACGATTAAAGCGATGTTACATGTTCTGTTTGGATCGTAACAGATAGCTTTAACAGTTGCTGGTACTTCAAGTTTATTTCTCTTGAAGTCGATGATTCTGTATTTTTGTTTTACACCGCCGCCGTGGTGACGAGTTGTAATACGGCCGTCGTTGTTACGACCAGCTTTTGATTTTTTTACAGCAAGTAGGTTTGATGGAATCTCTACGCCTTTAGTTAGGTCTTTAGAGTTCATTACCTGCTTTTTTCTAAGCGTAGGTGTGACTGGTTTAAATTTTGTAATTCCCATAATTATTCCTTAAAAATCTTTAAAAAATTAGATTCCTTTGAAAAACTCAATCTTTTGTCCTGCTGCTAATTGAACAAGAGCTTTCTTATAAGAAGAAGTCTTCTTCATAGACTTTGCAGTTCTTTTTACTTTACCTGGGATAACTGCAGTTTTTACACTTACAACTTTCACATCGTAGAAAGACTCAATTGCGTTTTTGATTTGATTCTTATTTGCTTTAAGATTCACAACGAAACCGTAGCGATTGTTTGCTTCAGTTGCGATTGCGATTTTTTCAGAAATAAGAGGTTTTACTAATACGTCGTTAATTGCAGCCATGATTACACCAATTTGTTAGCAAGTTTTTCGAATGCTTGCTTTTCCATAATTAAATTTTCATATTTAACAGCTTCGTAAACGCTCATGTTATCAACACCTAGAGCTTTTGCAGTTCTGATGTTTCTAGCAGCTCTGATTGCTAAGCTAGCAGAGTCGTTAGTTACGATTAGTGCGTTTAAAAGATTTTTTGACTCTAGAAGAGCGTACATCTCTTTTGTCTTACCAGTTGAAGTAAGAGTATCAACGATTGTTAATTTACCAGCTAGGTGCTTATCAACAAGAACTGACTTAAGAGCATTAAGAACAACTTTCTTGTTAACTTTTTGTTCGTATGAACGTGGCTTAGGTCCGAAAACTGTACCACCACCTGGCATTAAAGGAGAACGAGTCGACCCTTGACGAGCGTTACCTGTTCCTTTTTGCTTGAAAGGCTTCTTACCACCACCACGAACTTCTGATTTACCTTTTGTACAAGCATTTCCTTGTCTTCTTGAAGCAAGAGTTGCTTTAACAACTTGGTGAACCACTGGAACATTGATAGCGTCTGGAGCGAACTCAAGACTTACTTTTATTTTTTCTTTTGATTCAAATTTACTATTTAATACATTTAATTCTGTCATTTGCGACCTCTACCTTGCGTCTTATGATTTTTTAAGAGCTTTAGATATTTTAATAAATCCTTCTTTAGCTCCAGGTACTGACCCTTTAAGGAGTAGGTAGCCTTTATCTAGATTTACTTCAACAACTACGATGTTTTGTACTGTCTTCTTATCTGTACCCATGTGACCTGGCATTTTCTTATTTTTGAAAACGCGGCCTGGAGTAGCTCTGTTACCGATAGATCCCACTCTTCTGTGGAAGTGAGAACCGTGAGAAGCAGGTCCACCGCGGAAGTTATAACGTTTCATAACACCGGCGAAGCCTTTACCTTTAGATTCACCTGTAACATCTACATATGAACCAGCTGTAAAAGTAGCAACATCAACTTCCTTACCAAGGTTAGCAGCGTCTACTGATTCAGCTTTAATTTCAGAAAAATTTGTAACGTTTTGAGAAACGCCAGCCTTTGCAAGGATACCCTTGTTTGGCTTATTAAGAAGAGCTTCGCGCTTTTCGCCGAAACCAACTTGGTAAGCGTTGTAACCATCTTTTTCAGTGGTTTTAACTTGTGTGATTAGGTTAGGGATAACTTTGATAACTGTAACTGGAATGTGGTTTCCGTTTTCATCAAAAACACGAGTCATTCCTGCTTTAACGCCATAAACAGCGTCTAAAGCGATCTTTGCATCAGACATTTTTTCCTCCACAGCATCACCCTAGTCTAAGGGATGCGTACATGGTTATTAATATTTAGTTCTAAAAAGTTCGTATGTTTTACTAGTACTTGATCTCTACGTCAACCCCAGAAGACAAATCCAACTTCATAAGTTGATCAATTGTTTGCTGAGTTGGCTCGATGATATCAACAAGACGCTTGTGAGTTCTCATTTCGAACTGCTCGCGCGATTTTTTATCGATGTGCGGAGAACGAAGAACTGTGAACTTGTTGATTTCAGTTGGTAGAGGGATTGGTCCCGCTACTCTTGCACCAGTTTCTTTTGCTGTTTGAACGATTTCGTTTACAGAAGTGTCCAAAAGCTTGTGATCATAGGCGCGTAGCTTGATTCTTAATCTTGTAGCTTTCATAATATACGTCGGTCCTTATTTTTGTTTTTGACTTTTTATTTTGTATGCGGCCCTTTGTCAAGCGACCGCAAATGTTTTTCTCAAATTAATCTAAAATTTCAGCAACTGTACCAGCACCGATCGTACGTCCACCTTCACGGATCGCGAAACGAA
>CBIHOP010000054.1:0-12819 GCA_966211385.1 uncultured Bacteriovorax sp. | reverse complement strand
CACCACACAAGTGTGGTTCCATCCAGCTGAGAGAAGTCGCGGATTTTCAATTTTAGGTGGCGCCAATCTTTCTGGAAGATAAGCTCCAGAGCCCCAACATTTGATTTTACCGGCGTAAACGGCACAACCGTGACTGACACCGCAGGAGATTTCTGTAGCGTGTGTTATGTCAGTTGGAACATTGAGAACTTCGTTTGCTTGTTTGCGGTTCACACCCATATGATTGAAAGGAATCTGTTCCCCCCAACATTGAACTTTTCCTTCTTCATTAATCCCGCATGAAAATGTTCCGCCTGTGCAGATCGCTTTTGGATTCACCATTTTTGTTGGAGGATTCACATCTTTGATGAGGCCATCACCGCCCCAACATGTGACTTCATTATTTGAAACAGCACAATTGTGTAACATTCCAGCCGACAACTGAGTGATGTTCGTGAGCTCAGCAGGGATATTGAGGGCACCACGATAGTTATTTCCCCAGCACTTCACTTTTTCATTTGTGCCCGCACAGATGTGATTTCCACCAGAAGATACAAAGGAAACAGGGCCAAGCTTTGATGGCGTTTTGTATTCAGGTGCACTATCACCGAAACATTCAACGGTAGAATCTTTGAGTGTACACGTTCTATGGGCACCAACCGTTAAAGAGGTTAGTGGACCAACGATTTCAGAAGGAACATCAAGAGCATTGTCATAGTTTGCTCCCCAACATTTTAATTTTCCACCGTCACCGTAAGCACAAGTGCTACCATGACCTGTTGATAAATTTTCAATTGTTGAAATTCCACCAGCAGGAACATATGAAGACATTGGTGCAAACATATCTTTTCCTGAAAGTTTCCAGCAAATCACTCCTGTTGTTTCAGAAAAAGCACAACCAACTCCAGTTCCCACCGTTAATTTACTTGCACCAACAGTATTAGGAATTAATGTTGTTCTTCCTTTTTCATCCCAACATTTCACCCCAGCTTCTGAAAGGCCGCAATTAAAAAGTCCGCCCGACTGAATATTAGTGAGAGTAGAGTCGTCAGGAGCAGTGAATTCTTTATAAGGATTCCCCCAACATTTAAGACCCTCATCTGTTTGAACACAGTGATGCCAAATTCCTGAAGTGAGATTTTTTGGATTTATCAAAGTTGATGGGAGAGTGGTAGAACCCGCTTGCGTGAGTCCCCAGCACACCACCTGATTGTCAGCAATCGCGCAAGTGTTATGCATTCCCAGAGACAATTCAGTAATGTTTTTTAGATCAGCTGGGGGAGTACTTTCACCGTACTCATTACTACCCCAACATTTTATTTTATCTGATTCGGAAACAGCACAATAGTGATCAAAACCAACACTCAGAAGTTTCGCTTTCGGAAACGTGTTGAGATTAATTAAAACATCAGTGCGAGTGGTGTTAGGAATTTCTCCCCAGCAACGAATTCCATCATCTACTAAAGCACAGGAAAATCTATTTCCTGTTTTTAAGAGACGTGGATTTTTTAATGTCGATGGAACTTTAGTGGTAACAGCTTCTGCGTTTCCAAAACATTTCACACCCGCTGTTGTTTGAGCGCAGACATGATTGTATCCAGCGGAGAGATCGAGTGTTTCGATATATTGTGGATTCACTTCAGCGTGAAGTGAAAAACTAAAAACAGCGGTGAGTGCGAGTAAACCATTCCTTAACATTTTTTCCCCCTATGAAAAGATATCTGATCTAGTAGGAAAACGGTAAAGTCGGTTTATTTAGATGTACACCTGTAGTGCTTCTAACTCGCACACACCAGTCGGAGACTTAAAGGTTTTGGCAAACGGGTTCTGATGCAATGGCCTCAGTGCATTCGTCTTTTGATGTGAATTGCTGCTGACCATAGTCTGTGTGCCAGATTTCTTTTCCATCACATTTTTCCACGACGTACATTTGAAATCCTTCGAAAGGAATAGAAGGCCCGCATTGGCATTTAACTTCGTAAGTTTGGCAAGGAGCAATCATCGCAAGTGTGAGAAGAGTTGTTAGCATAGTCCATCCTCGTTGAAATTTTGACGGAGTGTATGCTGATCTTTTGATTTTAGCAAATCTGACTACGAAACTCGTGAATAAATGTTCATAAGTGACTCAATTGTAAAAACACAACTCTCAATTATCATTAAGAAATCTCATTACTAAAAAGTTTTTTTCTAGGGAATATCATGTCTCAGATTCTTATTGTTGACGATCAGGAAACGTTAAAAGCACTTGTGAAATTAAGTTTGCTGAAATGCACAGGATATAATGTGCTCTCTCAATCAAATGCTGAAATTTCACTGGCCTTTATGGAAACTGATTTCAACATTGACCTCATTATTTGCAGACCAATGATTCAAAATGAGAACACGGCCCTTCTGCTCATTAACTTTCTGAAAAAAAATAATCTGACTACACCCATTCTTACACTAGGTGAAATTCAATCAGATTATGCACACCTTCAACACATAAAATCTGAAGCATCTTGGGAAGAGATTCTTAAAAAAACAGGTGAGATCCTTAAAGTTGAAATTGATCTCGAAAAAAATATTCAAACACAATCTTTTAATCCAGTGGGGATAAATTATTTTCTATCTGTCAGTGATATTCCTATTGGATGTGACGTCTATATCGGAGTGAAAAAAGGAACTGAAGTTCACTATGTTAAAAGATTTCATGCGGATGAAATTATTGGCAGAGAGATCATTGAAAAATATAAGTCTTCAGGTCTTCATCAATTTTATATTAACCAGGAACAGTTTAAACATTTCATCGATCATTCGATGAAACATTTACTTTATAAATTGAAATCAGAAAAAATGTCATCTGAAACAAGACATAAATTAAATTCAGATTCCATCAATTTGATGAGTGAGAGAATAAAAAGTCTAGGGATCGATCAAACAACAGTAGAGCTCGTCGAATCTTCTGTAAATTCCATGAAAGAGTCACTGGGAGAAAAAAATGCGCTCAGCAATTTTATGGAAACACTTCAATCCAACAAAGGGTCTTACGGATATCAACATTCATTTTTAACTTGCCTGATCTTACACAGAATCGCCAAAAAGTTTTATTGGTTCTCTCATAAAATCAAAGAAAAGATGACTCTCATTAGCTACTTTCACGATATCGCACTTCCTGAAGAGCTCGTCGCCTACAATTCAGAAGAGGCCATGATGAGAGCTGATCTCAAAACATCTGAAAAAGATCTCATCAACAACCATGCTTTGTTATCGGCAAATATTGTCGGTTCATTCAAATTTGTCCCGGAAGATGTGGCCTCGATTATTCGTGAGCATCACGGATCGCTTAAAGGCATCGGCTTCCATTCCCATCTCAGCATTGCCGTTTCTCCCATAAGTCAGATGTTCATTGTGGTTGAAGACTTTGTAGACGAAGTTTTAAAGCTTCAGGCCCCACCTGAAAAGAAGGACATCGAACATATCCTGGATAGAATGAGACCCAAATATACCAAACTCACGTATGAGAAAACTCATGCGGCCTTAAAAGATATGTTTTCCTGACTAAAACCGTCTGTCCCGACGGAAAAGTTTTTCAGTTTGTTTTTACATCGTTCGATGCGAAGATTTTTCTATGAAAAAACAAATCTTAATATCTTCCATTTTTCTTTTCACTCTCAACCTTCAGGCCGCAGAAATGTGTAAAAAAGAATTTGAGAAATTCAAAGTTTCACACAATTTGCATAGTGAAAATTTGCGTGAAGTTGTGTCGGGCGATTTTAGAGAAACAGTTTATCGAACAATCTCAAATCCGATTGGACAGTGGAAAGAAATTCATCAAACACAAGCAGAAGATAAGCCGCCTTACGTTCTTGAACTTAGTGATGAGAAAATTGTAAAACATTCACTAACCGAAAAGTGTGAATGGCTAAGCTCAAATGAACCATTACCTTATATTCTGCAAAAAGTTTTAGAAACTAAAATGCCGGAAGACTGGAAAAATGAAGATTTGAGAACACTTGTTTATTCTGGCAAAAAAGGAATGATTTATACCTGGTCTCCCAAATTCATCTATTCAGTAGAATGGTATCCGGCCGCTGAAAAAATGGCGAAGGCCCTGGGATACGAATTTGTTCCAGTTGTTGATCCTCGAGTGACGAGAAGTGAAATTGAAGCAGCTTTCAAGCATATGCAAAAATTATCAAAAGATAAAATGATCAAACGTTCATTTGCTTCGTGGACGAAACCAGAATTTAAACGCAATCTCTCAACCGATCTCTATATGCGTTCGGGATTCAATCATTTTCCTGTGACATATATCTACAATAATAAAAAAATTCATCCCAGATTTATCACTGGAGTGATGACGGAAACGGACTTCGTAAAAATGTCGAAAGAATACGCAGGAGAGCTTTAATGAAATCACTACTTCTTCTTTCGCTTTTTGTTTCACCGTTTTACTCGCAAGCATCAACATGCATTCCCGCTCATGAGTATTTTCCCTTTGAAGGAAAACTCCTCAGAACTGATGGAAGCGGACAAGTGGCCCTGGGAATGTACGCGCGCGTGAGTCCTGATGGAAAATATGTATTACGTTCTTATTCAGGAGTGGGGCTAAGCCAAGTGACGTTGATGGAACTCAATCGTGATCCGAAAAAAAATACGGTGAAGTTTTATGAAACTCCCCTTAAAAACGAAGCATTTCCTGTTCAAGGTTCATGGAGATACATCGAAGATATCGGTGGAGAACACTATAAACTTTCAGATATCGTCTCTAAGCAGAAGAAAGCAAAAAAGCAATTTAAAGGCGGTATAAGCGGTTTTTATACTGTGGCCGCGGAACTTCCTGGTGGAAATAAAGAACAACACAAGATTCGTTCGTTGTCATGGCCAATGGGCGATCCTGATAATCAAGGTGTCGGTGTTCTCAGCAACATGGTCATCACGGCAAAGATGAATGCAAAAGGTGAAGCTGAGAAAGTTGATAGCACATCAATCAACTACATGTGCGGTAATTTAAAATCGACTGATGGAAACGTGATGAGTCTTCCCATGATTTCTCCGGACGGAATGGAGTTTTCATCTATGCCTCAAAATCCAAAAGACGGTGAACCTTCAATGCGCATTTATCGCATCGGTGAAAACAATAAAGACTGTGAAAAAGTACATGACTTAAAAGTGATGGCGGCCAAGATTATTTTTTCTGACAAAGAAGAAAACAGCGCTCTTTTTTATTCCAGCGGAAGTCTTACGAATAAAGGAAATGGCGTTCATTTCTACAATCGCGATTTGAAAAAAATGTTTACGCTTGATGATGTTGGAAAGAAAGTTCGTGCGGATTCATACCCTGGTTATACAAAAGACGGGCGCATTGTATACGGCGCTTATTGGGAAGATTGTGATAGCGAAGGCTGCAAAGAAAAAGTGGGATACATTGTCTCTGATCCATATCAATCAAACGACATCATCGATTTCAAAAAAGAGAATCCAGAGTTAGGAGCAAAACTTAAATCGTGTATTACTGTTGATGAAGTGAAAAAAGTGGAAGAAGAGCAGAAAGCGATTTGGTTTTAAAAATTCTAAAGAATGGTGCCCAGGACTGGACTTGAACCAGCATGCCTCGCGGCGCTACCACCTCAAGGTAGTGCGTCTGCCATTTCGCCACCTGGGCATAATATAGATGGTTTAACGATAATAATTGGCCGTTTATTTCTTGGCAAGCAAATTCTCGCGGTTATCATAAGCAGATATGAAAAGAAAAATGACAAAAATCTGGGTAGATGCTGATGCTTGTCCCAAGGCCGCTAAAGAAAATATTTTTAAAGCGGGTGCTCGAGTGCAAATCCCCGTTGTTCTCGTCGCTAATTCAGTTTTAACCATACCCAAGTTCGAACTTTTCAGTCTCGTGGTTGTTGGCCGTGGAGACGATGTGGCCGATCAATACATTGTCGATCATGTCTTACCCAATGAACTCGTTATTACGGCCGATATTCCATTGGCAGCAAAGGTCGTTGAAAAAGGCGCGATTGCTCTTAATCCGCGTGGTGAAATTTACGATGAAGAAAATATTGGTGAAGTTTTATCAATGAGAAATTTTATGAAAGAGCTGCGTGATGGTGGCGCAGTCACTGGAGGACCTGCGTCTTTTAGTGCAAAAGATTCGCAGGCCTTTACGAATTCACTTAATAAATTGTTGTCATAAAAATTATTCGCGTGGGCGATATTCGCACATCCATCCGGCCTGACAATTTCTTTTATCTTGTGTTCTAAAAAAAGCGCGATTAGGTGTGTGAAATGGAAGGCACGCCGGACGTTGATCCCAAACACGTGTATAAATTTTTCCAACGAGTCCTTTAGAAATCACGATTACTTCGCGGTAATTCTCAACTGTAACTTTTAGCTCTTTACAAGTTACTTCACGTGCATTGATTGTCATCGTTCCCGCTTGGGCCGTCATTCCAGCTGTCATTAAAAAAAACATAAAAAAATATTTCATTTGATTCTCCTGTTGAAATGTCACGAGAACGTATCGAAAGGACTTCTTCTCGTGAAGTCACTCTGTGTGATAACAGGAGCTTTTCACAAGCTGTGATCTCAGTGCTGAGCGTTTATTCTCAAGATTAGCTGGAGAATCGACGCATTTCTTGACTCTTTCCGCAGGGAAGAATAGAGTTTTGCATCTTTTTTCATTGGAGAATTTATGAGCACGCAAACTTTACCTAAGCATGCACGCGTCGTTGTTGTTGGTGGTGGAATCATCGGAACATCTGTCGCTTATCACCTCGCTAAAATGGGATGGAATGACATCGTTCTCATCGAACGTGATAAATTAACATCAGGAACAACATGGCACGCAGCGGGCCTCATGGTGACGTTTGGATCAACATCTGAAACGTCAACAGAGATGAGAAAATACACGCGTGATCTTTACAATAAATTAGAAGCAGAAACAGGCCTTGCAACAGGATTTAAACCTGTAGGGTTTATCGAAGTGGCGACAGACAAAGATCGTCTTGAAGAATATCGCCGTGTCTCTGCGTTCAACAGATACTGTGGTGTGGATGTTCAGGAAATCTCACCAGCAGAAGTTAAAAAACTTTTTCCTCTGGCCAAAGTAGACGACATTCTCGCTGGCTTTTACGTGAAAGAAGACGGACGCGTAAATCCAGTTGACGTCACAATGTCGATGGCCAAAGGCGCTCGTATGATGGGCGTAAAAATGTACGAAGAAGTTTCAGCGACTGGCATCTTGAAAAAAAATGGTGCTGTCACTGGTGTGCGTACAAACCTTGGTGACATTCACGCTGAATTTGTTGTGAACACAGCAGGAATGTGGGCAAGGCAATTTGGTGAAATGGCCGGAGTGAATATTCCTAATCAGGCCGCTGAACACTACTATCTCATCACTGAAGATATGCCAGAGATGACTCCGGATCTTCCGATTTTAGAAGACCCGTCTTCATACTGTTATCTAAGAGAAGAAGTCGGTGGACTCATGATTGGTCTCTTCGAACCAGTCTGTGCTCCTTGGAAAGTTGAAGGCATTCCTAATGATTTCTCATTCGGTGAAATTTCTCCGGACTGGGACCGTATGGCGCCTTACTTAGAAAAAGCGATGGGCCGTGTCCCTAAATCGCTTAACGTGGGAGTAAAAAAATTCTTCTGTGGACCAGAGAGTTTTACTCCTGATCTTCGCCCGATCGTTGGTGAAGCACCGGAACTTAAAAATTATTTCGTGGCCGCTGGTCTCAATTCAATTGGTATTTTAACAGGTGGAGGACTTGGACGAGTTCTCGCTCATTGGATCATCAACGGAACTCCAGATGTCGACGTCACAGGCTTCAATATCGACCGTCTGCAAGTTTATCAAAACAATCCGGAGTATCGTCGCACTCGTACTGTTGAATCGCTTGGAATGGTCTATAAATGCCATTATCCAACGAAATCACCAGAGACAGCTCGTGGAGCTAAAAAATCTCCATTTCATGACCGCTTAGTGGCGGCCGGGGCTTATATGAAAGACGTATCAGGTTGGGAAGGTGCTGACTGGTACGCTCCTCCTGGAATAAAAGCAGAGACAGGTGAACTTTCATTTGGTCGCATGCACTGGTGGCCTTACTGGGCCGCTGAACATAAAGCAGCTCGTGAAAACGTGATCCTGATGGACATGTCTTTCATGTGTAAATTTTTAGTTCAAGGCCGCGATGCTGGCCGCTGCCTAAACCAACTTTCAGCAAACAATGTTGATGGTGATAAAGGCATGATCACTTATACACAGTGGTTGAATAAAGAAGGAAAACTTGAAGCTGATTTAACTGTAACGAAATTGGAAGACGATAAATTTTTTGTTGTCGTAACTGATACTCAACTTCGTCACGCTGAAACGATGATGAAGAGAATGATGGAAGATTCGCATGCTTTCGTCACAGACGTTTCGGGTGCCTATGGACAACTCAACATTCAAGGACCTCGTTCGCGTGAGTTAATGCAATCATTAACGACAACTGATATGAGCAACGAAGCGTTCCCATTCAGAGCGGCCAAGTGGATCGATATTGGATTTGCTCGCGTTCTTTGTGTGCGTATTACTTACTTAGGTGAATTAGGTTACGAGCTTTATATTCCAGCAGAACAAGCAACTCATGTTTACGATCGCATTGTTGAAGCCGGTAAAAAATTCGATATGAAACATGCTGGTCTTAAGGCCCTTGCTTCACTTCGCATGGAAAAAGGCTACCGTGATTATGGTCACGACATCGACAACACGGACAATGCTTTTGAAACGGGCCTTGGCTTTGCTGTCGACTTCAAAAAACCAGATGGCTTCGTAGGGCGTGAGCACGCTCTCAAACAAAAAGAATCAGCTCCGTACAAACGTCGTCTTGCTCAAGTTTTTGTTCAAGATCCAGAAGCACTTCTTTATCATGCAGAAGTGGTGAAACGAAACGGTGTAGCGGTAGGATACGTTCGTGCAGGATCTTACGGTCATACTCTCGGTGGAGCTGTTGGACTTGTGATGATTGAAGGAGGAGAACCGGTGACTCCGCAATACATTAACGAAGGAAAGTGGGAGATTGAAATTGCCGGGAAAACATACCCGTGTATGATTTCATTAAAGCCGCTTTTTGATCCAGAAAATAAAAAGATTAAATGTTAAAAAAAAAGGCCCTCATATATCATATATATTAAGAGGGCCTTTTTATTTTTAGAATTCAGCAGGTGAGTAGAGATTTACGAACATTTCTTGAACTGAAAGATGACAGAATGCTGTCGCTGAACGGTACATTGAACCATCCATATCTTCGAATTTTTTGTTACATCTTTCATGCATAGAGTTTTTCATTTCAAGTTCACGTGCAGAAAGTTTCGGCATATGTCTCTCACAAACATCCATGGCAACGGCAACAACGCCAACGTCTCCACCGGCCCCAAGCGCGCATGATTCAGCGATGTTTTTAGCTTCCCAGCAGCTGTTAGCTGCTTCAATGTTATGAATAACGTAATCAAGGTATCTATCATCTCTCATAACAACTGGACACTCATCAGCGATTGCACTTGCACCCATAAATAAAGCAGAAAGAAGGATTAAAATTTTCATAACTGTCTCCGAATGATTTTTTGTTGATCTCTTCATATTTCAAGTCGGGACAGCATGCAAGCAGGTTTGTAAAAATGACTATTGGCAAAGTTTTTCCAGGTCTTGATATGTGCGATCGTATTGCGATTTTGTGCTGAAAAATTCGCGAACATAGTCATCATTTCGGTTCATGTTGATTTGAGATTTATATTTTTTTATGCGCGCTTGATAGGATTCTTCCAAGCGCAATGAGCAATAGACTTCACTCAGAGCCGGTACAATGTCTTTCCAGATGCGAGCTTTCCAAAGTGGAGGCCAGAAAGATTCATCCATCTTCGGATTGATATAATTTTTAATATCAAATGTTCTCTCAGGATTTTTTACCCAGCGAGAATTTCTTTTTAAGAGATAGGGATTTTCCCCATTGCAAAGTGATCGCGCAAACTGCATTCCCTGAAAATTAGCTTCTAAATCACCAAACGAAAGCACACCACCCAGCGTATACCCAAGAAGATGGACTTCTTGCTGAATGCCTTTCATGACACTTTCTTTTTCGGCTTCACTGTCAGTAAGACCTTTCGCTTTTAGTTCTAAAAAACGACGATAATAATTTCTACCGATCAAAGCAAAGTGTCCTAGTTTGTCAGTGCCAATATAAACGCCACCGACGTTAATAGTTTTTGAAATCACTCCAAAAAGAAGAAAAGGGAAACCGGCATCTTTATAAATGGATTGATTGAGATAAGACTGCATCCCCACACTATCATCAGGAAAACGATCGATTTCAGAGGAGCTTTTTGCAAATGAACTTATTGCGCTGATCGAATATTTTCCCACAATCTCAGTCATAACAGCATCACTTATTTCCGCGCAGGAAATATTGGGTTTTGCTGAGACCAAGGCCTTATTCATTTTCTCTTCAACGTAAGCGTTCAGCGGTGCTGAAGATTCACGTATGTCGTGAAAAGCTGCGTGAAACTGATCTGTTTCCAGAGCGAAGGAATTTGTTGAAAAGACGAGCCATAACAAAAGTGCTTTTTTCATAGGCCATCACTTTATCACAGCTCCAAACGCACAAGATTTAGTGTGAAAAAAGTACAACCCAGAGAATTTGAAGTGTGCAAAATAAGGCGAGAGCATAGAGGGGATAACACTTTTCACCAACATCTTTTCCATGGATTTTTTGGGCCAGGGCAAATCCCATAGCTCCAGATGCTCCTCCCATTAATCCACTCATTAGCACTTTATCCATTTTTCCTCCCTCTCTCTTAAGATAAGAGCTTATCGAATGTTGGGCATAATTCTGAAGATGGTAAAAACTACTCATTCGGGTAGATGGTACTGACAAAAATATTCATCTCAGGCATAAGCACCTTATGAAAAATTACATTTTAGTTCTCTCAAGCGTTTTAACGTTTTCATCTCATGCCGCCATTACCGGAAAGGTTTTGTCCATTCATGATGGCGATACTCTTCAAATGGAAATTAAAGGAAAGAAAGAGCGCGTGCGCTTGTTAGGCGTAGATACTCCCGAAGTTGATTTTCAGGGCGAAACTCAAGGGGATGCCGCTCTTAAAGCACGCGATTATTTACGCTCGTTATTGCCATTGAATGCCACGGTAGAAGTCCGTACTCAAGATAAAGCGCTTGATAGTAATGGTCGCTTGCTTGGCCAGATTATTTATCAAGGCAGAGATTTGAATCTCGAAATGCTGCAATCAGGATTAGCTGCCGTTTATTTTATTTATCCTTTTGATAAAAAAATTGTGAGTCTTTATGTTGCTGCTGCTGAGGCCGGTGCATTGAAGGCCGATCAATCAGTTCTTCCTGGCTATGTATTTCGTCAAAAAGTGAAAGGATATCCCGGGACGAATATGGTCGCAGACTTCACTCGTAAATGTTTAAGTTCGGACATTGAAAAAGTTCCTGCCCACCGTCGAGTTTTCTTCAGTGACGAAAGTATCGCACTATCGCAAGGATACCGCGCAGAGTGCGACTGATTTCTCTTTTTTTTCTTAAATTGACTGACAGCAGATATCCAACTGATCATGCGGGCCCTATGCTGGATGAAAAAAAATTTCATCCAAGTGAGGACACATGAAATACATCTCGTTGGCCTTTTTATTTACTAGTTTATTCATCAGTACATCTGCTTTCTCAGCAGGAACGTTTCCATTAAAAGAAGTAAAATTTGAACTCAAAACTTCAGACGTTGTAGAAAAAACGGAAGAGGCACTCGGAAATCCAGAACCTATTCTCATCGAATATCAACCTGTAGATGCTGTCATCACTAATAAAGAAGTTCACGGCAACGTGATCGAATTTGATGCCACAAAAAATATTCTGGGTATTAAAAAGACAGCGCACGTTTATGGGATTCTCACGATTACGAGAAATGATTCCCTCTGTCCAAAGAGCACGATGGGATTTGATCTCCTTATGGATCTGATGAATTCAAGTGATCTCGTTTCAAAAAATATCGAAAAATTAACAGCGACTCTATGTTTTGATAAAAAAGATTCAAAGGTTTTAATGGGGCATTCGAAAGGACTTATGTACAAGAGTGACGATTACAATCGCATCGAAGGCGGAATCATCAGAACCTTTATCGATAATCAAGTTGAACCGATTATTTCTGCTTTAAAGAGAGTTGTTGAAAGGCCATAGTTTCATGATAATCAATTTGTTCATCAGTATACCGGTGCTCTGATCCCACAGGACAGAGCGCCCTTTGCTCACGAAAATTCGATCCAGATAAGCACATTTTATCCTTACAACGTTCACAGCAATCAAGGGCCATGGAATGCGAATGAAAATCCTTTGCTCTTTCTTTTAAAGTGAAAACTGCGCGAAATCCAAACCAGAATCCAAATGTTGAATGGATATCAATGGGAAGTTGGGAAGGTGAACAGATCCCCAATTCTCGTCCCAGTTTTTGTAGGGGGATCGTTGGATCATCAAGCTGAAAAATTCGAGCGAGAGGAAGATGAGAAACCTGATCAAGAGAGAATTGGTCGAGATTTTTTTGCGTTGATTTCCAAAGATCTCTTCCGCCATGTAAAAGCACAACGAGTGTTTTTTCTTCCGGCGAAAATTTAATTGAGCTGACTTTTGCAGTATCAATGACAACAACAATGTTGAGTCCGACATTTTTCCAATTTTCAATGTCACGGGTGAGATCAAGCGGGTAGATAAAAACGATCCTTAAGTTCAGTCAAACCCATGCGCTCGAGAATTTCTGTAAGAGCAGATGCCGCTTTTTTAGAATTAACGTCGCGATTTTTTTTAGC
>CBIHOP010000053.1:0-12851 GCA_966211385.1 uncultured Bacteriovorax sp. | reverse complement strand
ATTGAACGTTTGTTGGAGTTGAAATGGCGAAACCATTATCTTCAACCATGAATAGAACTGGAAGATTATTTACACACGCTGTAGTTAATCCTTCCCAGAATTCACCTTGAGCGATTGTTCCGTCACCTGTTGAAACGTAAACGATCTCATCGTCTTTGAAGTCCATTCTTGAAACATCAACCTTGTGCTCATCACGAAGTTTTTTATACCAGATACCAGCTTCAGCTAAACCACACGCTTGAAGGAACTGAGTTCCAGTACAAGATGATTTGTTAACGATGTTGAAATTTTTGTGACCCCAGTGAGCTGGCATCATTCTTCCGTAAGAAGCTGCATCTCCCATGTTTCCATTGGCCTGGCAAAGCATCTCGTAAGGAGTCACTCCTAAACCAAGACAAAGAGCACGGTCGCGGTAGTAACCTAAAAACCAGTCGTACTTAGGTTTTAAAACTTTCGCAGCTGCCGTTAAGATACCTTCGTGTCCAGCGCCCGAAATTTGAAAAAAAGCTTTTGACTGCTTCTTCATTGAAATTTCTGCATCATCAACTTTTCTTGATGTGTAGATATTTTCAAGCATCGCGATCATGTCTTCTTTTTTCAGATTATATTTTTTAGCGAGCTCTAATTTTTTAGCGTGAGCATTGTTTGATGATTTTGAAGGGGCCGGCGATGCCTTAGTTTTTGATGTCTTTTCCAACATGATTTTCCTTTTACGGTGAGTGTAAATTAAACTTTTAGAACTCTACCTAAGGAGATGGAAATTGTCTAAGTTTGCCAATGAAATGAGCGATTATGCGCCTTGCGAAAAGGACTTAGAAACCTGAAGACATAGACATAGCGAATCTTCGGTCCTCTTCCCCTCGGAAAGAGCCGGAAGTTGTATCAACGGCATATGTTGTGACATCGAATTCAATTTTGCGCGACTTAACACCTAGACCTGCTGAACCAAACCCATCGCCGTAGCCAAAGCGGATGAAAAAGACACGAGAAAAATCGATCTCTGCCCCAACGAGAAACTTGCGGCTGCTTGAAACGTTTTCGTAAGAATCTCCAACATCTTTCATATTCACTTCAAGATGGATTCTCATATTGGTTCCAATTTGGGGAGTGATCGAAAAACCAACATCGTATGTACGAGGAATATTTGTTGGAGCTCCGGCCACTGTGTTTTTAACAGAAAAATCCTGTTCGAAAACATTGCGAACAGTTCCTGCGAATGTAGGAAGAAATGTAAACGGAAGAGTGATTTTACCACCAAGAGTTGAAACTAAGGCTGAACCTTTTTTGTAACTACTCTCCGATACAACTGCAGTTGCATTGGGATCAGCTGATCCAATAATTTCTTTTCTATTTAAATAAAGTGTCGAAAGACCTGCTTTAAAAATTCCACCAAACAATGAAATGTTCAAGGCTGCATAAGGACCATGATCAAAACGATCTGCAAATTCAAATCCTGTTGTAGAAGCAGTATCGTAAACGACAGCGCGGGAACGTTTGGCGAGTAAATATCCTAAGCTGAAATAACGTGAAGTAAAATTAGGAAGAGCATGAATACGAGTGTGTGCAATTGTTCGCGGCTGATCTTTTAAAACTTCACGAAGCCCGTCAATGCTGAACATTTTCGGCACATTTCCCGGAATGTCAGTAATGCTGTCACCAGAGGCAACATCAAGCGATCCTTTATTCGTTTCAAAACTAAAATTAGAAATATGCAAGTGAGGATATCTCACAGTTCCCAATCCCGCTGGATTGTAAAAAACAGAAGATGAATCATCTGCTTTCGCTACGAATGCATTTCCCATCGCAAGTGCGCGGGCAGATGTTGCAAATTCAGGGAAGACGGCATCTTCAAAGTCGATAGCGTAAGATGCAGTTGAGAGAATGAATGTAGTTGCGAGCGTAAGCACTCTTATCATAGGACTATTTTAAAAGGGATTTGGAGTAAAAGATATGGAGACAATCTTGACCAATGTCCGAGCTATCTAGTCAGATTATTCAAAGCCATCGAGGGAAATCTGATCAACTTCACATGGATTTGCACCGTCACTATCACTCTTTAAAGATCCTCTCACATAAACAACATCAGAGGCAGTTGGTGAAGATGAATTATAAGTAGATAAACCTGCTTGCAGCTGGGCAGGCGAACTTGCTGTTGTGAAATTTGTTCCAGAAGCCCACGCTGAGCCGTTATAGAAACTCCAATTTATTTTATCTTTAGAAAGTTGATAGCGAACTCCCCCACCTGTTCCCGAACATCCATTTCCACCTAAAGTTGAAACAAAATTCGAGAGTGATTTAAAAGAGAGTCCTTCTTGTGTGACAAATTCTTCAGCAACAGTTGAGTAAGAATAATGAGCAGGTCCCACTTCAACATCTTGGATGTCCGGTGAAGAAACAGTTGGGAGATCATCAGATTCAAAAATAGTGCGATATTGGAAATATCTTTGATTCGACGGTGCAATCGCGAAACTTGGAGCCGTTGTCAGTGGTTCTCCACTCATCAAATTGTCGGCTTCTGAAATATCTGATGACCAAGCAGGATTTGTAGAACATGTACTATCGGTACAAGTTCGAAATGCCATTTTTAAACGATTGGCACCACGACGATACACTTCTGTAATTTCTGCTGGAGTGAGTACGCGATTCCAAATCGCCGTTTCATCCATCATTCCAGAAAAGCTTCCGTTTGTACCAACATCACTTCCTAAATAAAGAGATGAACCAGCATTGATAAAATTAGGTGGCTGAGTTCCAAAATTTTCGAGAACGCCATCTATATAAACTTCTGTCGACGACGTTAAACTATTACTATATACGAGAATATGGTGCCAGCTTCCGTCATTTATCGTCGTTGATCCAATATCACTTGCACCTTCAACACGTACTCGAATGACATTGGAAATTCTCACAGGACAATTTTGTGCTTGAGTCGCATTGCTTATGTTCCAAAAGCAAATGACAGATTCACTTGTTCCACCCGTTTTTTTAACCCATGTTGAAACAGTAAACGAACCTGGCGTAACGGCAGCACTAGTAAAGCTTCTAATGACAGAGTCTCCTCCAAACTGCGCGGCCATATTAATTTTACCGGCAAGCCCCTGTGAAAGAGCAATTGGAGCATCGACAAGAATATTATCATTTGTACCAGTCTTACTATTTTTTACAGTTCCCGTACCGGCCCCTTCATTAAAGTGCCACAGACCAATCAAACCGTTCGCTAGAGTACCAGTTGTGAGTGAGTAATCACTCGCTGATTCGTTTGTTAATGTCAGCTCTTTCCCAAAAGGCAAAGTCGATTTCCAGCTTAACGAATTCCAGCTTACAGATTTTTTTGCGTCCATTATTCGCGAATAATAAGTTGTACTATAAACTCCAGAAGCGACTGACCAATTACTTGCTGTATGATTTTGCCAAATGCGATTGTTGGCGGCTTGCCAACGAAGAGTTGTTGGTAGAGCGGTAAAGCCTGCAGCATCGTTTGAATCATCAATCTGATCCACAATTAAAGGTGTCAGGCGAATAACTCCAGGTGCGACTGATTCAATATTTGCAGATGAAAAGGAATACGTGTTTGTATCACCTGCATTTCCCAATAACCAAGTTTTGTTCACTCCATTGCGGACGTTATGAGTAAATGTCGTAGAATTAAATAATCCTTCTGCATCTGTTACGCGGAAAGTGAGATTGGTTGAACCGTACTCATTTGTAGTTGGCGAAAACGTAGCTATACAATGAGGATAAGCTCCACTGAAATTTACACTGGCAACAGGAACCAATGTTGTGTTCGATGAAGATGTAACTGTAACTGCAGTTGAACAGGCCAGCGGTCCATCAATGTCATCAATTGTAAAATTGACGACGTTTGAAGCATTTTCATTTCCATACGTCGATGAAATAGCTGCGATAGACGGCGCTGTATTTACATGATCAATAGCGAGTGTTGCAGTAGAGGAATTCGATACAACACCATTAGCGGTTACCGTGTAAGTAAAACTCGCGGCTCCTGAATAATTTAATGTGCCAGTCACTCCGACCGTGCACACTCCGGCCCCATCGCACGCACATGCCTGAGTTTCGGTAATGTTTGTCAGTCCACTAATTGAACAAACACTCGCTTTATCATTATCAACATCGCTGTAGCTTAAAGTAATAATCGATTCTGTATTTTGATCAAATGAAGGAGGAGTGATGGCCGCGCTTATCGGATCATCATCGACATTATTAATTGTAAAACTGGCCGTTGAACTATTTGAAGCGACTCCGTTCGCAGTTACTGTGAAATAAAAACTTCCCGCTCCATTGAAATTCGATGTTCCCGTTACACCAACGGTACAAACACCAGCACCATTACAGGCACATGCTTGTGTCACAGTCACATTACCCAAACTCGTGAGTGCACAAGTTGCAGCCTTATCATTATCGATATCTGTGTAGGCCAGTGTGATGACTGATTGAGTATCTTCGTTGAAAGCTACTGGTGTAATATTAGTGCTGACTGGTGGATGGTCTTTGTGAATGATCGTGAGGTTTACAGTTCCCACATTTGAAAAAATAGAATTTGCTCGAATTTTATAATCGAAACTTGCAGCACCATAGTAGTGTAAACCACCTGTGATTTTTAAACTGCACGTTCCAAGAATAACATCACAAGCACAAGGTGTTGTGACTGATAAATTTGTAGGATTTGAGATCGTACAATCATTAACTCCCGCGCGATCACCATCTGCATCCGTATAATTCAGAGTAAGAAATCCACTTTGCGTGTCTTCATAAATGAGATCCATCAACGTCGCATTAGCGACAACTGGAGCATCATCGATAGGATTAATTGTTAGTGTCGCAAGCGCAGAATTGGAAACTTGTCCTCCCGCCGTCACTGTAAAAGAAAAAGCGGCGGGCCCGTTATAATTGGCAGTACCCTTTAAACCAACTGTGCAAATTCCAGCAGCATCACAAGAGCACGCTTGATTAACTGTGACGTTTGTCGTTGATGGAATCGCACATGCACTCGCCTTACGATTCAGTGGGTCCGTATAATTAAGAGTGATAATACTAGCTACATCTTCATTGAATGCAGCTGGATTAATATTGTTTGCAACTGGAGTCGATGGAATGATTGTGAGATTAGCCGTGGCCACATTTGATGTTTGCCCAGCTGCTGTCACCGTATATTTGAAATCGGCCGTTCCTGTATAATTTGGATTGCTGGTCACACCAACGGCACACGTTCCACTCGCACACATACAACCTTGAGTAACAAGAACATTCCTAACACTTGTTATTGAACAACTTGATGCTTGATCAGACTGCGCATCTGTATAACTTAAAATAATGAGGGCCTGGGTATTCGTAGGAAATTGAGGCGGCGTAATTGAATTCGCCACTGGTGGATCCCCTACAATTTTAAGTGTAGCCGTCACTGAATTTGAAACAACACTGTTAGCGGTAACTGTGTAATTGAAGCTAGCATTACCAATGTAATTGTTGGTTCCAGTCACTCCAACAGTACAAACTCCGGACACGTTGCAAGCGCATGCTTGAGTCACACTTACATTCGATGTTCCACTTATTGCACACGCTGTAGCTTTGTCACTATCAGCATCTGTATAGGCCAATGTGATAATAGATTGAGTATTATATTTAAAAGATGCTGGAGTAATGGCCGAAGCAACAGGAGCATCGTCGAGCGCAGTTATTGAAAATGTCGCTAGCCCTGTCGATGATATTTCTCCGCCGATAGCTACGTTATAGCGGAAACTAGCGGCTCCCGTTGCATTCGCTACACTGACTATTCCGACAGTACAAACACCGGCCGTATCGCAAGCACATGCTTGTGATACAGAAACTTTTTTCAATGTATTCAGTGAACAAGTCTGGGCCTTTCGTCCGTTAACATCGGTGTATTCAAGTGTGATGATTGAAAGTGTATCTTCATCAAAAGCTGGTGGAGTGATGTCGGTTGCTTTCAACAAGTTGACAGTTGTGGAACCATCAGTTGGTGTGGGAGCGCCTTTTTTAGACGAGTCGTTCACGCATGATGAAACAATAATCATCATGATTAAAATCAACATCCTTGATAAGGCGAATTTGGTCATCAAACTTCCCAGGAACTTAATGTCCCTCAAGGTTAAATTTTATCACGTAAAAAGATTCGATTCTAAGGAGGCAGAGATTGCATAAAAAAAGGCCTTCCAGAGGAAGGCCTTTCTATTAGTGAAATGAGGAATTAACGGTTTTTGCGTCCAGGAAATCTGTGTCCTAGGTTTCCTAGGTATTTCCCTCTGATGTTCTTGATCGAGGCGATTCTTTGTTCTGCCATCAAATCTGTAGCTTTATACACCGGAATATTTTGCTCGTCTGAAAGCTTGAAGATCTTCAATGTTGTATCGAAAATCTTGTCTACCATCTTTGTTGCTTTCTCAGCTGACCAGCCTTCGAATTCAATTGATACGTTCATTACACCACCAGCATTAACCAGGTAGTCTGGAGCGTATAGAATTCCTTTTTCTTTTAACATGTCACCGTGACGGTTTTCTGCAAGTTGGTTATTAGCAGCACCACAGATGATTTTAGTTTTGATTCTATCGATTGTTTGATCGTTAACAGTTGCACCCAATGCACATGGAGCATAGATATCAGCTTTAACATCGTAAATGTCATTAAGACCAACGAACTCAGCATTTGGAACTGCTTCTTTGAAACGAGCAATGTTTGCTTCGTTCATATCTGTGAAAAGAACTTTTGCTCCAGCTTCATAAAGGTGACGACCAAGGTGTGTACCAACTGATCCCGCACCTTGAAGAGCAATAACTTTTCCTTTAAGTGATTTATCGCCCCACACTTTAAGTGCAGAAGCTTCCATACCACGGAAAACACCACGTGCTGTCCATGGAGAAGGGTTACCTGAACCACCGTTGATTTCAGCAACACCTGTTACGTTGTTTGTTTCAGCGAAAATGAATTCCATATCATCAACAGTTGTGTTCACGTCTTCAGCTGTGATGTAACGGCCGTTAAGTGATTCAACAAAGCGTCCGTATGAACGGAAAAGTGCTTCAGATTTATCTTTTGCAGGATCACCCATGATAACAGCTTTACCACCACCAAGGTTTAATCCTGAGATTGAATTTTTGTAAGTCATACCACGAGAAAGACGAAGAGCATCTTCTACGGCTTCATCAATACTTTTGTAGTTCCACATTCTTGTTCCACCAAGTGCTGGACCTAGAGTAGTGTTGTGGATGGCAACGATGGCCTTTAGGTTACAAGAAGAATCAGAAAAGAAGACGACTTCTTCGTGTCCCATTGAGTATAGTTTTTCGAAAGTAAACATATGAACGCTCCTCACTTAAAGTTGGATTATTTTTGCATCGTGTTCTACAATTGGAAAAGATAATATTCGCTCGAGGTTAAAATAAATATGCCCACCGTGTTAGTCAACCTACCTGTTCCCAATGAAAACAAGAGCGAAAAGCGCGAATATAAAGTTAATTTGAATAATATTTTATATGACGAGCTTGAACGTCAGGGATTAGTGCTTCCCCACGGTTGCCTAGCTGGCTCATGTGGATCATGCAGGATCGAAATTGTTCAAGGAATTGAAAATCTCTCCCCTATGGGAGTTGTGGAAACTGATACTGTTGAATCAATAAAAAACTCTTACCCAGGAAAGACTGTCCGACTCTCCTGCCGGGCCAAAGTATTAGGCGATGTTGAGATTAAACTTTTAAATAAATAAGGAGCCCATTAGAGCTCCTTAATTTTATGAAGCCGCTCGATTTTTTAATCCAATCGAAGCGTGCATATGATTGTGTCTTTTTTTACCAATTTGATTTTTTAGTGCTCTCAGAGCTTTCGAAAAACTTCTATAAAGAAAATCATCCTCCTTCTTGGCAAAATAAGTTTGATGTTCTGTTTGAACTTTAATGTTTGTACTGTAATGCCCAACAGGGTCCTCGGTTACAATGACATCAATGAGTGAATCGCGAGGCGCGATTTTTTGAATTTCCGCTTTAGCATCTTCAACCATTTCTGCGGGCTTAAACTTATTCATAAGGTCATCCTCCTTTGGTATCTTTGCTTATCGAAAAGATGGAAGCATCAAGAAAATTGACAAGACTAAGTTAAGAAAAAATTCTTAAATTTTTCCACTTTCCTATATTGATGCTACACCGGGAGAACAGAAGGTGAACTTAGATAAAAATTAGGTAGTACTTCGCTTTTTTCGACGTATGAGGACATTGATATCATCGGCGGAATCGACAGCTGTATCCCAGGCCGTATAAATCTGTTTTTTTACGTTAGCGCGGAGATCGCCGGCAACATAAAGATTGGTTATCGAAGATTTACCTTTTTGATCGGTTACAACGAAACCTCTTTGATCGATTTCTGCCCCTAGATTCTTGGCCAGCTCATTGTAGACAATCATACCGAGAGCGATAAAACAGATATCAACGTTGATGAGTTCTTCGCCAATCTTTAAACCTTCCGGCTTTAATTCTTTTGCATTACCAACGAGATCACTAATTGGTTTTTCATGAATACGAAAACCATATCGATGAATCAGTTGCAATGATTCCGCATCAAACTGCGGAGCTTGTCCGTTTGTAAAAATATGAACATCAGCGTTGCCGTATCTCTCATGCAACATGATCCCTACCCATGCAGCACTTGTTGTATGTCCGATAATTCCTAATTTTTTTCCGAGAACATGATGTCCATCACAGCGGAGACAATAGTCTGCCAGCTGAACATTGGCATAAGGGAAGATAGGATCAATTGATCCGTTAATTCCAGGTTGAACATCCATTACGCCGGTGCAAAGGATGACGTATTCAGCGAGATAAGTTTCACCTTTATTATCGGTTAGACTAAAGATTCCATCATCACGTTTTTCCAGTTTAGTGATGCCTCTGTTTTTCATCCAGATGAGTTTATCTTTAAAAGCACTCTGCTGAATCCAATCAAGCGTCTCTTTATTAGGTTCTTCAATTCCTTTTTTGTAATTGAAGTGGGCCGGCATGTTGTCGACTTTTGAAACCCAAAAAGCACGTGACTTTTTTTTATCTTTTGGTGAACCAGGAAAAAAAAGACATTCGTCGTTGTTAAGAACAACACGAAGGGCGGCCATGGTTCCTGCTGAACCACCACCAATGACTGCTACTTGATGAATTTTCATTACTCTTTCTCGTGAATACTTTGTGAAGCTTCTATATCGCCTTGTTCGACGAGCTCAGCGTGCTGACGTTTTGAGAAAATGTGTTTTTCTCCGTCTACATCGCGGATGCGAACTTGTTTTATCACATGATCTTCCACTATTTCCAAATCAAATGATAAGCCTTCCCAAACGATAATTTGGCCTTGCTCTGGAAATGTGTTTCCAAGCATATCGAGAAGAAATCCTGACAACGTTGAATAATTGTCATTAAGGGGGATTTTAATGTCATAGTCACTATAAAGTTCCCTTAGTGAAATATCGCCATCAACGACAATACCATCTTCCAGGTTTGCTTCTTCCAGTGCTTTTTCTTTTTCATCAACATCATCGTGCTCATCATGAATTTCACCGAAAATTTCTTCGATAATATCTTCCAACGTCACGATACCGACGACTGTTCCGTTTTCATCCTTAACGAGTGCCAAGTGAACTTTCTTACGGTTCATGTGGTCGAACACTGATTGAATTTTCATGTGTTCGTAGACAAAGAATGGAGGCTTTAAAAGTGTCTCAATTTTAAAATTATTCTTTTGTTCTTCACTCACAAACGCCAAGTCTTTTACGTGTAGAAATCCGACAATGTTTTCGAGTTCACCGTCACAAACAGGATAACGAGAATTCCCTGTGTCTTTTGCATAGTCCATCATCTTTTTAAATGACCATGACTTCTGAATGTAGTTTACGTGAACACGAGAAATCATAATGTCTTTAACTTTGATCATTGGGAATTCAAGAATCGAAGCAAGAAGATCGATTTGTTTTGAATCCATCGTTTTTTCTTTTTCAGCTTTCGCAATCATGAATTCGATATCGTCCTTCGTCACCATACGACCTGTAAGTTCCGCGCTATCACCCAAGATTGTTCCAATGAACCAAACAATTGATTTGATGACTGGATAAAGAAGATAAAAAAGAACTTGAAGCGTTCGAATAACGATGACTGAAAATTTCTCAGCGTGATTTCGTCCAATTGTTTTAGGAATCAATTCACCAAAAATAATAATCACTACAGTCGTTAATCCGAGGGCGATACCAACAATATTACTTCCGGTGTATTCGGCAGTGATCGAAGTTGTTATCGAACCTGCCAAAATATTAGCGATGTTATTTCCCACGAGAATCGTGGCCAGCAGTTCAGAGGGACGAAGAATCATGAAGGCCATCGCCTTCCCTTTTGATCCGCCTTCCTCGATCAATTGGCGGGCCCTATCGGCTCCAATCGACAACAATGCGGCTTCAGCTGCAGAAAAGAAAGCTGCGGCCAAAAAACAGAAAATGAGGGCTATGATTTCGTAAGAAAAGAGAAAGGATTCAAGCGGGGGTTCTATGAAAAGGTCCTTGTTGAGTTAAACAAAAAAACTATTTCTCATTATACAGGGAGATGTGATTAATGTCCAATTCGAACCTAAAATCAATGATCTAGCGGCTTGCCATGGAAGTTATGGTCAGAGTAAACGATGCGATCATTCATCTCGTGGTTAAAACCTGGAATTTCTTCGATGTTGGCCACGTCTCGAAAAATTGCATTACATTTATAGCAAATCGCGATCACGTTCAGTCTTCTGAAAAGGAAAAAATCGAGTGCATAGAGAACGATGAATGTGCTGAGGTACCAAAGTGGATTGATTCCGTACCAAAGCATGACCGTTGAAACAAGCGCTGCTAATACGAAGAGGATGACTCCCAACTTACGATTGAAATCTTTTTGAGAATAGAAATCCTTTCTTTCACAGCTTGGACAATCTTTAAGAATTCCATGTTCATGATTGTGATCAAATTTTACATTGTGTTCAGCATGGCAGACATCACACTGAATGCGATGAGCTTCAATCGCTGGATAGACGTGAATGCTAGAGCCGCATTGGTTGCATGTAAATTGAACTGTCATCATATGTAGAGTCCGTAATTATAAAACAGATAAGTCGAAACCAACTCTCCGATAAAAACAAAAAAGGTCATCGCGTACAAAACACCAGTCGAGCTCTGAATGGATCTTAGTTTTAAAAGTTTCCAATTAAAAAAGCTCATTCCGGCGATGACGATATAACCAAATGCAATTCTCATCAAGAGGAGTGTCCAATTAAAAGCGTATCCCGCGCCGAGCATTGTTTGCTCTTCAAAGAAATCCCAATTTTTATAGAGCGCAACACTGCTCCAAATAATTTTTACGAACAGAATGGCCCACGTAACAATGGCCGCTCTTTTTAAAGGCGCCTCGCTTAATTTAGGAACAACTAAATACCAGTGACCAAGAGTCATTGAGTAAGTGATTACTCCCAAGAGTGCTCCTGCTGTCATGATGAATAAAGATCCACTCAAAGTGTGTTGGTGTTGTGCTAATAAAATAGTTGGGAGTAAGACAGAGACAACGGCCCATAAAAGCCACATGAATCCCGATTTTTTATCCTGATGCAAGGTTGAAATGAGAATGAGGGCAACGAGAGCGATAACTTTCAAACCAAGCCATAAATTTATGCTGTGACTAAAGCCAATAACAATGGAGATAACGAGTGCTCCAACTCCTACGTTTGAAAGCAATTTGATTAGCCCATTCCCTGTCAGTTCTGAAGAAGCGAGCGGTGAAAAAAAGACCATGGACCATGCCACAGACAACATGAAAAAATCAGCAATGAGTTTAATTGAACTTACATTTTCCATAAGTAATCGAGAACCTTATTGTGGTGTTGAGACTGTATGTATACCGCTAAATCATCGAGAATAACATGATTTATAGGGGGAATTTTTCCTTTAAAAAGAGAAGATTTATAAGTGTAATTGATGGATAGCCACTCTCCTTTGTTCTCCGGGATTTGAGTGAACGGACTAAGGAAGACAAAAAGACAAATATTGCGATTTTCGTAGCTGTAATCTTGAACCTTAAATAAAACCAATTTTGAGTCAGCGGGAAGAAGTAAACCAACTTCTTCGTGAACCTCTCTGCGACAGGCTTCTTCAGGAGTTTCGCCTACTTCAATCTTTCCACCGGGAAACTCATTTTTACCATAGAGAGAACCGGCCTCAAGACGAATTTGAGTCCAAACGGAAAAGCCCTGATCGGTGACGTCTTTAATAAATAAAGCGATGGCCACAGTGAGATTTTTTTTCATCAATCTTTTCCTTTTTACTGGTTCTTGATACTAACATGTCAAATGAACAATTTCGACGTCTTTCCCGGACATTCACTGCTGTTTGCCCCAATGGAAGGCATCACCGACGAAGCGTATCGAATCGCGCTCATGAAAACATTTCCAGAATGGGATCAGTTTTTCACGGATTTTCTCCGTGTACCAACTGTTGGAAAAGTATCTGAAAAAATGGTGCTCGAACATTATGGCGAGCGCATTTATCAAAAACCCGAATGGCGCAAAAAAAATTCATTTCAAATACTCACGACGGCCAGAGCGCAAACCCAAGCTGTCGTTGAACACATAGAGAATTTAAAATTCGATCATCTGGATCTAAATCTTGGATGCCCTTCTAAAAAAGTTAACTCACATTTTGGTGGGGCTTATCTTCTCTCAAACCATCAAGCTCTGCGAGAAGTGCTTAAAACTATCCGCTCGACTTTCACCGGACACTTTACTGTTAAGATGAGAATTGGTTACAGAGACGATTTAAATTTCTCCGACACATT
>CBIHOP010000052.1:0-12867 GCA_966211385.1 uncultured Bacteriovorax sp. | reverse complement strand
GCACCATTGCCACAATCAAGAGCATGGGCTGCATTTGATTGAAGGATGGAAACTAATCCAGGAAGCATTGTGAAACTTAATCCTGCAAAAAAACCTTGGGCGAGGAAATCACGTCTCGTGTGACAAGCATGACCTTCCAGTTTATAAGGAGCATTGGGATCAATTTTTTTCTTTGTCATAATTCTTCCTAAAGTAACGTCACGTATGCACTACCAAGTGAAGTAATACATAAACCTTTTACAACTTTTCTTGTCGTCACTGAGCTAGTCACATCTTCGCCCTGAAGTAGGGTATCGAAAATTTCAACCAATTGAGCAGTCACCGTCGATCTCTCAGTTGCATTAAGCGGCCCCATAAAACGATCGATCGTTTGATTAATAACAGTAGATCTATTGGCAGCAGTGAAAGCTTGATTTGGATTTTGGGTGAAGTTTAAATTCGGCCAGATCGCCGTTCTTAAAGTTCCGTTCTCAACAAGACGCTCACAATATTCTGCAGCTAGTTTTGTAATGGCCACTTGGTGGGCCGGTAGAAAACTCTTCAAATTATTATCAGAAGGAAGTTGAGTAACAACTGTTCGATAAACGTTTTGAACAGAGCCATCTGTTGTCGGGACTCCTGTGAGTGCAGACATCGTAGCATTGATTTGCTCGAAATCTTTTACTCCAACATCAATCGAATCAACTGCCGGATCATACTCACCGGAGTTCATAGGTGGCATTGTTAAGCCATCTGGTAAATCGTTTTCCGATTCAACATCACCAGCATCACCACCAACAGGAGCAGGGGCAGCACTATTGGAAGTGAACTTGGCACTTTTTCCTGAAGATTTTTTATCAACTACACACTGATTGAATGTGACGAGAACTGCTGTCAACGTGCCGAGACTGATAAAGATTCTTGCTTTTTTGGGAAGTTGAAATTTTTCCATCGTTATTGTCCCATGCAAGTTGCAGATGTTTCTGCAATAAGGTTTTTCATGCTGTAATTGGCGCTGGCCTGGAAAGAGTCAGCAAGTCTTTTAATTTCAGATTTATCTTCGGGGGATTTTGGTTTTCGCATACAAACGAGTTCAAAAACTTTTGTCGACATACATTCTGAAAAAGCTCGCGAGCGGGATAACATCATTCCCAATTCACGAACACCTTTTCCCGTGGTTTTTTCCGGCCAGCCTAAAACGGCATTTTGTCCTTGGGCCCAAAGATTCACCCATTCATCATTTGTTGTAACGAATCCATCACTATACAAATTATTTTTGTTAATTTTTGGAACAACCATCCCTTCTGTGTATTTCAATTCGTTGTCGACGAAATCAAAATAAGCAAATGCTCCACCTAGTCCATCTTGACCAGCATGACAGCCGACACATTGATTGCGATAAGTACGGCTATCTCCTCCGGGATTTCGCTCAACATCTCTTCTCACGTGATAATCTGTGAGATTGATATCATGGAGCGCTTCAAAATCGCGGCAGAGAAAATTCATAAATGTAAAACGAGTCACTCTGCGGTTAGTACCAGCTGAATAAAAAGCAGCTCCAGCTTGTCTGGTCGTCAGTACTCCTGCAGTGTCTTTGATTCCAGTGACTGAAGATTGATCAACTCTTGTTAGATAATCTTTCAATGAAACATTTCGATTTTCTAATTCAGTATAGAGATTATTATTTTTTTTATCGTAAGCGGGGATAGTAACATTGGGAACTGTCGCAGCTATATAAAGATGATCGCCATAGAGGACTTGATCAAAAGGAATATCATCACGGATCATTCCGATGACTGTCGCCACATAATCATTCAAAGGAACACGGGGAGAGCTATCAACATTCGTCCAGCGTTTTATCCAATTCTTTAATGTGACATCATAAAAATATTTGCTTTCCATCGCTTTCAAAGCAGCGCCTTTCGCATTTCCATTTTTTATTAGTGTCTCCATCTCAGTAAGTGTGGCCGATGAAGGTGGAGTACTCGTTAATCGATTATGAATACGATAAGCTTGTGTTTTGGAATCTGCATATGCAGTTGAAAAACATAAAGCTGATACGAATACTAACGACGTTAATAATGATGAGGCTTTAATGTGTGACTCCTTGGAGTTTACGAGTGCTGTCCCGATCAGAATACCACACCATGATTCTTCAATAATGATAGGTAAATTAATCGCATTGTTTGAGTAAAACACTCAGACTCATTTCAGATGTATTTTATTTTTTTTCCCTTATCATTAATAAACATGAAACTACGTCACTTGCTTTGGTCATTTGCAACCGCGTTTTTGGTTGTCCCGACCCTCTCTTTTGCTTATCCCAATTTTATTGGTCATGGTTACAATTCATGTGTTACTTGCCATTACAATCCATTTGGAAACGGACCACTGAATGATTATGGGAGGGCCGTGTCTGCAACGGCCGTTAGTGGGCGGGGGTTTTATGATGATCATAAACCTGAAGAATTATTAGCTCAGGAATCTGGTTTTTTTTTCAAACAACCATCAAATAAACATTTCAGACCACAGCTGTCTTATAGAGGTTTGCTCTTAAAAAGAAACTTCGGTGAAGCGAATGAAGACACGGAATACATTCATATGCAGGCCGACGCAAATCTGGTCGCGAAATTTGGTGAGAAAGATAAATTTATTGCAAGCATGACATTTGGTTATGCACCTATCCCTAGATCTTTGCAGAATACTCCGGCAGGCGACAAGATTGATAAATATCGATCGCGTGAACAGTATGTTGGATTCCGTCCCAATAATGAGTGGGGCTTTTATGCTGGCCTCATGGATAAGACTTTTGGTTTAAGAATCGTTGAACATACTTCTTATGCGCGAACGACTCCACAGCTCACGATGGATGATCAGGCACACGGCTTGACTCTTCATTATAACCAGCCAAGTTTTGAAGTTGGCGTGAATGCCTTCGTGGGAAATTTAACTCAAGATAAAACTCTTCGCATGAAAGGTATTGCCAGTACTTTCGAGAAAACCCTCTGGGAAAAAAATCGGCTCGGTCTTTCGTACATGATTCAGGAGAACGATTTTCTGGAACTTAATGCTTATGCCGCTCATATTCGTTCAGGGCTTGAGGGCGGAAGTTCAATATTATTCGAAATAGGTAGAGTTGATAAAAATCCCAAATTGTTTGCTAACAAAAAAATGGAATACTACGCCAATCTTCAGAATCATTTGAAAGCTTCTCGCGGAGTCTACATCCTCAATTCAGTTGAGTATTACAAAAATAAAAATGATAACAGCTATCGAGTGAAGTTTGGGCCAGCGATTCAATACTTTCCTTTGAATCGAGTAGAACTAAGAATTGATTTGAACAACACCCGCAATTTTAATCAGCAGGTGAGTGTAAAAGATCGTTGGGATTTGATGGGGCAGGTGCACTTATGGCTTTAAAAAAGCACTTTGCCATTATGGCCTTCTTTTTTTCATCAGCTATTCATGCAGCAGATACTTCCATCGAGAAATTAAAACTCATGCAGCTTTATCTGGATAAAAACCAACTTGAAAAAGTAGAAGACGTTTATGATGAGCATGAGGATATTCTTAGTAGTAAATGGATGGCGCTCGAAAGGCTGGCAATAAGTTTTGAACGTCGTGAAAAATTGAAAGAGGCGATAGAGATCTATCGCAAGCTTATTACTCAATTCAATAAACCGCTTCATGAAAAAGTTATCAGTTCCAGCGCACCAGTGGAAGTTGATACGGCGAAACTGCCGCTTTATTACTACAAACTCGCTTTTCTCAATACCCAACTTTTTATTAAAAGCCATTCTTATACAGCTGACGCTGAAAAAGCTCGCTATAAGAAAAATGCTGAAGGTTTTATCGGGCTTGCACGCAAAGTGAAAGTTGATGAGGGCGAACTAAAACTTCTCGATGATCAATTAAAGGAAAAAATTGTTTTTGAAGAGAATCTTTTGTTCAAACCCAATTGGTATGCATTATGGGAAGTCGTGAGCTGGCAAGATCACGTCCATCTCATCAATACGACAACATCGGTGAAACATAATTTACTAAGTACAAATCTCGGAGCTTGTGTAGGCGCGGGGAGAAGCTGGCAAAACGTAAAATACGAATTTAATGCTGAAGGATGTTTTGCTATGGCGAATTCAACCATCAGTTCTGAGTCACGTGCGATTACTTATCAGCAATCAAAAGTTCCAGTGAAAGGTATCATTGCAGGCCCTGGAATGTACTTCAAATCATTTTCAGAAAATGTCTTGGTAGGTTTTCATCTGCCAATTATGTATAGAACTGGAGACTGGACACTTCCTGAAAATCAACCCTATCGATTCGAAAAGGATAAATCAGTTGGTGTCGGTTATTTTCTGCAAACCAAATTTAAAGTAAAAAGTGTTTCCGTTAGAACAAGACTTGGTAAAATTTTTCCGAATCCAGGTAGTCATTGGTCAATCGGCGCACTCTATGAATTTTAGGAGAATAGAATGAAAGCAGCTTTATGTTTAATGACAGTATTAATTTCTAGTGCAATCAACGCCCATGAAGTGACAGTGAAAATGAGTTTATCTCCCGCGGGAAGTTTTGAAGCAAAATCGGCAAAGTTAAAAGGTGAAGTGAAAAAAGCAGGAGACGCTTTTACAGCTGAACAACTTTGGATAAAAGTAGAAGAGCTAAAAACTGGAATTGATTTACGTGATTCTCATTTTCACAAACACCTTAATGCTGAAAAATTTCCCAAAATTACAATGACTCAAATTTCTGCAGCTGGTGGAAAGGGTACAGGAACACTATCAATTAATGATGTGAAAAAACCAGTGAACTTTACTTACAAAACTCTTTCACCAAATAAGCTGGAAGCACAATTCACGGTTAAACCATCAGAGTTTAAGTTGAAAGAAGCAAAATATATGGAGATCGGTGTTGATGATTCTGTCGAGGTCATCGCCACTATTGATGTTTAATGAAAAAGCTTTTTTTCGTCGCTCTATTTTTATTACTTAGTTCCTGCGGTCAGGATTACAACAGTAATTCAGGAGACCAAGGACAATATAGTCCGAACGGGTCTATCGATACTTCTACTCCGGATGGAGTGAGACTATCGGCAGCCTATTCAATTCTTCAGGCGAAATGTTTTCAATGTCACTCGGGTTGGACAAACTATACGACTTCAGGTCAATGGGAATCAGCAGGTCTGATTGCCAAAGGAAGTGCGGCTAATTCTGAGCTCGTTCGTAGTCTAAAAAATTATGGTGGAGACATGCCGCCAGATCCGCAATCACCGCTTTCGACAGAGCAGGTGACAGTGTTTGAAAACTGGATTGACAACTATCTTTAAAAATAAAAAGGCCCCATTTCTGGGGCCTTTATTTTTTTGCTGTGTCATTTACTTACTTAAAGAAACATTTCTTAGCTTTTAAAGTTTCATATTGCTTCGTAAGGTATTCGTTCCCCTGAGCTTTATCTTTAAGTGTGCGGTAGAAAGCTTCTTCTGCACTTACGTTATCTTTAGCAGCGCGAGCTGAAACTTCATCAAGAGTTCTCGTCCATCCGGCCATGTCTTGTGGTGACATATCATCAGCTACGATCTTCCAAAACTTGTGAGGATTTTTTGGATCGATGATGTTTGTCTTTCCATTTTTAGTAGAAAGTTTTTTGATTGAAGCGATAAGTGCTTTTTGTTCAGCAGATCCACTTTCAGCAAGACCTAAAAATAGAGCCAGTGATTTTTCATCTTCTGGAGCAACTAAGTCTGGAGTAACTTTTGAGTAATCTCCCATACCGGCTTTTTTCATTCTCGTAGAGATGAATGTGTTAAGTTGTGCTGGATTGTTTGGAATGACATCTTTAAGTAATTTTGTTGAAGAAGCATTCTTAACTGTTTCAACTGTAAATTTGAATCCTGCTTTTGAAAGATTTTCATTCACACATTCTGAGCAAGTGATGATCACTGATCTGTGACGGTTAGCTAGGTAGATAATGTTGTTGATAGCATTAACAACGTCCTGCTTTTTAATTTGATCAGCAGGAGTATCTAAAAGCATCTGTAGACCTTTTCTAACGTTTGCATCAGCTCCAGCAACTGGAAGCTTTACAAGAACATCAGCTAATTCCTGCTTGGTAAGCGAGCTTTTATTTCCAAGAGCTGCAAGCGAAGAGGCCACATAGCTTTGAACTTGTTTGGCATCATTTCCTTTAATTCCATGTTTCGCGAGGATTTCAGTAATCCCTGAGCTACTCACAAGGTAGTCCACTAATTTAACACCTGAAGCATAAGACACATTCAGGGCCAATGAAAAAATCAATAAATACTTCAACATAAGTCATTCCTCACGTTAGGCTTACTCGTACACTGAGTTCTTTTCGGCAAATCCCATTAATTCTTTAGGTGTGTCATATTTTCACGCTTTCTTTTTTTTTCTGTCAGGGACAGATATTCAAGCACTTGAGTATTTGTTTAGTCCTGTTTTGCGTTTGATGAAGGGGTCTTTAAAAAGGTAAACTTATGCCAGTAATTAGTTGATCATTATTCTTGGAGATTAATTGAAGCTACTCATCTTGCTTTCATTCATCCTGTGTTCAAGCTGGAGTCTGAAGGCCCAAGAAAATTTAGCAAAATCATTGGAAGATGATGAATCAAAAATTGCTGAGTCGCTGGAGCGATGTCAGACAATCAGTGCGCTCGTCATTAAAAAAGAATTCAAAGTTGATTGTTATTCAAACTATCAACATTACGGACCTACTTCAGTTACATCAAAAACAACGACGTCATTTAAAATTGCTAACTACAATCTTCTGCATCCAGGAACATCGAAAACGATGTTCAAAGATTACGCTCTCGTAGCAAAAATCATGAACCGTTACGATATTGTTTCTGGTCTTGAACTTCTTGCAACGGTCGGAAGAGATGAAATAAATAATAAAGCAGTTCTTGCTTATCTGAATGCTGCCCCAAAGATGGTTGGCGATTTAAGAGTAGAAAAAAGCAAAGCGACAACTCAGAAAGAAGCCAATATTTTAAATGCACAGATCGAAGAGATTTTAAGCACGGTTCAAAAAGCTGAAACACTCTATCGTCCACCGGGATATTTAAAAATTCTTCTTGAGCTCAAAAAGCTTGATCCAAGTTGGGCACTAGTTCTCTCTCCAAGAGGAGATTCTGCACTCATCGGCTCAGTTGAAGAGATGGTTGGATATTACTATCGTGCTGATCATGTTTCACTCGCGCAAAATCCTCATTGCAAAGAATACTCGGACGAACTTTCTGGTTCACCTGTTGCTTGTTTCATTGATTTATCAAAAAGTTTCATGGGCAAAGATCTAGTTCAGCACTTTGCTCGCAGACCATTCATGGCTTCATTCAAAACAGGCAATCAAAAAATAAATCTTGTCACTTCTCATGTTGTTTTCACTTACTCAGGCGACGAAGATGCTGAGAAAGATTTGATGAAGAAAACTTTCGGCGTTGATACCTATAAAGATCTTGGTACGGGCATTAATGGTGTGAACTTCGCTCGTTATGCAGAAGTAAAAAACACACTCGATTTCATGAGTCGTTTTAAAACAAAATACAAAGACGAAAAAATCATGTTCCTTTCAGACATGAATCTCGTTTCGAACAATGCTTTCTGGCCGCAAATTCTCTCGGCATTTCCAGGCGCAGAATTGTTTATTACTGAACCCTCAACGGTTTCACCTTCACGCTACCTCTCAACAGGTAAGGAAACGACAGGTGTAGCTAATGACTATGACCATTTCATCTTCAATCCAAAAACATTTCCAGGATGCGAGGTTGGTGAAGTTTACAATTATTTCAAATCACCAATCATGAAAGAAATTGAAACACGATACATTATTCGTGAAGAGATTGTTGGTTTTAGAAACAAAGAATTTCTAGGTTTGAATGATTTTCCGATTATCCAATTTCAAACAAGAAGGGATCAACCAGTTTTAGAAGGGGACATTCCTCCAACAGATGATTCAACGACGATTGAACTCGAATATCCTTTAACTCCTGCAGGACAAAGTAAAATGGACAAGTTGGTAAGCGCTTTTGAAAAGCGACTTAACCAAACTTATACCATTAAAAAAAATGCGATTGTTAAAGATGATTTTCAAATACCAGAAAAGCTTGATGGTATGAGAAGAAGAGTGTTCTTACGTCAGCTCACTAATCCTTTTTACCACCGCTACATGCAGGAAATAATCAGCGATCATTTCCCTGCATCGATCAATTGCAAATTCTAAACTAATTAACCAAGCGCCGCTTTCACAAGTTCATTAGCAAGTTTGCTGTCAAACTGACCTTTGATCTTCGGGCTTAATTCCTTCATTACTAATCCAGCGTTGACACCGGGATTGGCCGCAATGATAGACGCAATCATGGTCTTCACTTCATCTGCACTTATCTGTTTAGGCATGTAATCAGAAAGAACATTGATTTCAACTTCCGTCTTTTTACGAATCTCGTTACCTTCAGGAAAATTTTCCAATGAATCTTTCAGTTTCTTTACGTGCTTAATAAGAACATCCATTTCGGCGATGGGTGCCTTAGATGTTTTATTCTCGATAAGCATAGCTTTAAAATAGCGAAGAGCATCCAGACGGTCTTTGTCCTTTGCAAACATTGCTTTCTTAATATCTTCAGTAATCTGTTCAAACATAAATAGCCTCCAGTCAGAGCTGCGATTTGCTGGCTATTATTGTTTAAAATGAAAATAAGGACAAGGAATTAAGCGTGGTAACGAACGATCTTGTTTTCGAAATCGGTGACTTCCCAACCGGCCCCTTTCCCCCTTTCAATGATAGGCACGATGTCTTTGATATCACCCTTGATGGCCACTGAAAGCATTACTTTTCGAATCGCAACTTTGGCATCCATTGCTGCCTGCATCTTCTGTAGATCACCTGGTTTTTCATTCCTCTTGTATCTTTGGATGAGGAGGTTCAACCCTTCTTCTACTAATGCTAATTGTTCTTCGTCCATGCGCTCTCACCGTTTGTTTAAAACTTGTTGTAGATCAATCTTAATACGGTATCGGCATTTTTGCTGACGAATCTCAGCTCGAGTAGAAGAAATGTTTTGATTTTAACAGGTTAAGGCCACTTGAAGTGGCCGTCAATAAAACCTGTAACTAACTAAAAAATGATTTTTTTAAAAAAAATTTTGTGTCTTTTTCGTGGCTAGTTTTCACTAACCACTAGTTTTTAGGGAGATCTATTTTAGGAAACAACGGACTTGGTTCACTTAACTCATAAACCGTCTCTCCAAACTTGATTGCTTCAAAGCTCGTCATCGGTACACCCAATGGTTGCAGAGCTTTTTCAGCAGTCTCAGGTAGGAAAGGCGACAGGAGAACTGAAAGCGCATGAATCGAGTGCACACAGTTGTAAACAACTTGTTTAAGCGCCGTTTTGTCCTCTTTAAGCTTCCAAGGTTCTTTTGTGTTCACATATTGGTTCATGCTGTTTACGCCTTCCCACAACGCCTCTAGAGCTTTGTTGTGTTCACGACGTTCCATGAACTCTTTCATCTTCGTGAAAGTCTCATCGAAGTTTACTTCTCTCGTCACACCTTTGCCATCTAACGTCGGAGCATTGTCTTTAAGATAAAGTTTGAGAACACGCATGATCAGATTTCCGTAACTGTTACCCAATTCAGCATTGTGTTTTTCAATCAATTCTTTTTCAGAGAAACGCCCATCACTTTGCGCTGGAATTGCGCGAAGGAGATAGTAGCGGAAAGTATCAACTGGATACTTTGCCAGCATGTCGTTTGGATCAACAACGTTACCCAATGACTTACTCATTTTTTTACCGTCTTCAGCGAGAATCATGCCGTGAACGTAAACTTGTTTTGGAAGTGCAACGTCAGCTGCTTTGAGCATGATTGGCCAGATGATCGTATGAAACCAAGCGATGTCTTTTCCAATAACGTGCATTGAAGCCGGCCAGAATTTTTCTTTATCAGTGTGTGCGACGCCTGCGTAGTAATTAATGAGAGCATCGAACCACGTGTACATAACAAATTTTGTATTTCCTGGAACTGGAATTCCCCATCCTTCATTTGGACGAGAGATAGGAAGATCTCTTAATTTGTCACCTTCGATACGCGAGAGCATTTCATTGTAAGAAGATTGCGGAACAATGAAAGTTGGATTCGCTTTAATGTGCGAGATGATCCAATCTTGGTATGAACTCATTTTGAAAAAGTAGCCTTCTTCTTCTTTTAACGTAAGCGGCTTTCCGTGAGCAGGACAAATATTATCTGGTGCCTGAGTCTCAGTATAAAAAGATTCACAAGCAAGACAGTATTGACCAGAATAGACGCCAAAATAAATGTCGCCTTTCGTTTCTAATTTTTTCCACAGCTCATTACAAACATCATGATGACGTTTTTCTGTTGTTCGGATGAAATCATTATTAGAAATGTTGAGATCACGACAAAGCTTTCTGAAGTTTTCAGAATTCTCATCAACATATTGTTGAGTTCCTTTTCCTTCTGCTTTTGCAGACTCAATTAGTTTCTGGCCGTTTTCATCTGTTCCAGTGAGAAAGTATGTTTCATGTCCTAAGAACTTGTACCAACGAGCATAAGCATCGCTGGCAATTTTCTCCAGCGCGTGGCCCATGTGTGGTTTTCCATTCGGGTAGTCGATAGCAGTTGTTATATAAAATTTTTGAGTCATTGTTTTATCCTTTCACGACGAAGTTAACGATTTTTCCTGGGACATAGATTTCTTTAACGATCGTTCCTACTAGGAACTTCGAAACGTTCTCATCTCCCTTGGCCATCGCTAAAATTTCATCTTGAGTAATTGCTGGTTCAACTTCCAGAGTTGCCCTTAGTTTCCCATTTACTTGAACAGCGACAGTAATTGTGTCGTCTTTAGCAAGATCAGCATTGTATTTTGGCCAACCTTCGTATGCTAACGTCTTTTTTCCACCTAACATTTCCCATAACTCTTCTGAGATATGCGGCGCCATTGGTGCAAGAAGAAGGGTAAACGTACGAGCTGTTTCTTTTGTAACTTTGCCTGCTTTGTAGCAATGGTTAACAAAAATCATGAGCGCAGAAATCGCCGTATTAAAACGAAGATTGTCATAGTCGTCAGTAACTTTCTTAATCGCTTTATGAAGGGCTTTTAACGTTTCATCGCTTTCGTTTCCATCTACGATATGAGCTGGGTCGGCGAAGAAGCGGTAAGCGCGGTTCAAGAAATTGAAAACACCTTTAACTCCGTCTTCTTTCCATGGTTTTACTTTTTCAAGTGGACCCATGAACATTTCATAAAGTCTTAGTGAATCGCCACCAAATTCTTTGACTACGTGATCAGGGTTAACAACGTTTCCGCGCGACTTCGACATTTTTTCGCCATCGCTTGCGAGGATGAGTCCTTGATTCACTAATTTTTTAAATGGTTCTTTTGTTGAAACAAATCCTAGGTCAAAAAGAACTTTGTGCCAGAAGCGTGCATACAACAAGTGAAGTACTGCGTGTTCAGCTCCGCCAATGTAAAGATCTACTGGCATCCAATATTTTTCGATGTCAGCGTTCCAAGGTTCTTTTTCATTTTTCGGATCACAAAAACGTAAGTAGTACCAGCAAGAGCCGGCCCAGTTAGGCATTGTGTTTGTTTCACGTTTTGCTTTTTTGCCCGTTTTTGGATCTGTAATCCATAACCAATCAGTTGCATTTGCAAGAGGAGACTCACCATTACCAGATGGTTTGAATTCTTTTAATTCTGGCAGCGGCAATGGAAGTTCATCAGCATCTAAACAGCGGATAGTGCCGTCTTCAAATTTTAGAATTGGGAATGGTTCACCCCAATATCTTTGACGAGAAAAAATCCAGTCGCGAAGTTTGTAATTAATTTTACCAGTTCCGAATTTTTTACTTTCCAGCCACTCAATCATTTTCTTTTTCGAGTCAGCAACGTTTAAGCCGTTGATGAAATCAGAATTGATGTGTTTGCCGTCGCCAGTGTGAGCAGCTTCTTCGATTTCTTTCTCGCCGCCTTCGATAACTCTTACAAGCGGAAGATTATATTTCTTCGCGAATTCATGATCACGTTCATCGTGAGCTGGAACTGCCATAACAGCACCCGTTCCATATGTAGCAAGAACATAATCTGCAATCCAAACAGGAACTTTTTGTCCGTTAGCTGGATTGATAGCGTATGCCCCGGTGAATACACCAGTTTTATCTTTGTTCAATTCAGTTCTTTCTAGATCGTTCTTTGACTTACAAACTTCTTGGTATTTTTCTACTTCAGCCTTTTGAGTAGCAGTTGTGATTTGATTCACAAGTGCATGTTCAGGAGCTAGCACCATATAAGTTGCGCCGAAAAGTGTATCTGGTCTCGTCGTGAAAACTTCCACTTCGTGCGAATCGATTTTGAATTTAATCGTTGCACCTTCAGATTTTCCAATCCAATTACGTTGCATCTCTTTGATTGATTCCGGCCAATCAAGTTCTTCAACATCGTTCAATAATCTCTCAGCGTATTCTGTAATTTTAAGAACCCACTGTTTCATCTTCTGCTGAATAACTGGGTGACCACCAACTTCAGACTTACCATCAATAACTTCTTCGTTCGCAAGAACAGTTCCGAGAGCAGGACACCAGTTCACGTTCATTTCTGATTCGTAAGCAAGGCCTTTGTTGTAGAGCTGAACAAAAATCCATTGCGTCCATTTGTAGTAATCGACGTTTGATGTTGCGATCTCGCGATCCCAGTCATATGAAAAACCCAGTGACTTCAACTGACGAGTGAACGTCGCAATGTTTTTCTTTGTTGTGATATCCGGGTGTGTTCCCGTTTTCATCGCATAGTTTTCTGCTGGCAATCCAAAAGAATCCCAACCCATCGGATGAAGAACGTTGAATCCAAGCATTCTCTT
>CBIHOP010000051.1:0-12978 GCA_966211385.1 uncultured Bacteriovorax sp. | reverse complement strand
GAAGAAGTTATCGATACAAAATTACCATCGACCAAAAGAAAAATTGGTCTTAAGAATCAATAGATTACAAACTTGAAGTTCCAATTTGGCACTTCAAGTTTACATAGCAGCACAAGCAGTTCGAAAGTTATCAACTTGGGTGCGCCATTTTAAATCGTGAAAATTCAGCGTCTACGTCGTCTCGCACCTCGCGGAGCTTGTCGCGTACTCGTGTACGCTCTGGCGCTCCTTGAGGTGCGATCCTAGTATCCACTAAATTTTGACGATTAAAATGCATATCACACTTGAAATAAGGAATAATGCAATTTTATAAAACCTCGTTAAAGTCTCTATATTGAATTAAGAACGTAGTCTTAAATTTGGCAAGGAGACGCTATGAACGATCTAAATCCTAAATCTGTCGAAAAAATGATCTATCTCATCAGGGGGCAGAAAGTAATGCTCGATTCTGATTTAGCAGAACTTTATGGAGTAGAAACAAAATCTTTAAATCGTCAGGTTTCAAGAAACCAAGTTCGTTTTCCAGACGATTTTATGTTTCGATTAACTTCAGATGAATACGAACTTTTGAGGTGCCAAAATGGTACCTCAAGCAAAGGTCGCGGCGGACGTAGGTATCTTCCTTTAGCTTTTACTGAAGGTGGTGTTGCCATGCTTTCAAGCGTATTAACAAGTGAAAGAGCTGCACTGGTAAATATCTCAATAATTCGAACTTTCATTAGGCTAAGAAGTTTTTTATCTATGGAAAACACACTTGAAAAGAAGATAGATAAACTACAGGAAGGTACAAATAAATTATTCAAGATCGTGTTTGAAAGATTAGATTCTGTTGAGGATGCGACTCCTGCTCTAAAGCCTAACCGTAGAAAAATTGGTCTTAGACTTAAAAATTAGCACAAGATCGAACTTGAAGTTCCAATTCATAAAGAATACTCAAAGGTATAGAAATGTTGGCCATCAACAATATCAATGATCATTCTTCCGCTGATACCTTGAAGCTCGCCAGTTCCAGAATCTGGAATAATAGTAATGAATTGTTCTGATTTCCCTCTACTCATTGAAGACGAGTGTTGCATGCCAAAAGTTCCACGAAGTCCTTCCACGGTGCCTTCAATGTACTCAAGAGCAACATAACTTCCAGATCCAATTTCTTTGTTCATGACTCCCATCATGGATACATTACTTTTAGCTTCTAATGGTCCAAAAAATTCTTTTGCAAACTGCATTTGGATTCCACCCATTTTTTGAATGACTTTATCTGCCTCTAGGGGAGTTGCGGTGAGAGAAAATGTTCCTTTGATTGTTTTCATGCAGCAGTTCTCCAGCTGGTAAACGGATTTAATCTTTAACGAGAATACTATTCTTGAGCGTTTTTACAAGTAGTCGCTTACTCTTTGTTAAAGCATCGATCTCGTTTTCAAGTCTTTCGACTTCACCTTCAAAAAGATTTTTTAAATCGATACACATAAGAATTTTTGTTTCTTGAATGGTACATGGGACGATGTATTTAATCTTTTTGAGGCTCAATCTCGCTTTCAGCAACCATTGAATTTGTTTCACAACTTCTGCGTGGGGTTTAGAATATTTTCTATAGCCGTTTGATGATCTCGTTGGAGCGATAAGACCTAATTTTTCATAGTGACGAAGACTTCTAGGCGAGCTTCCGCAATAATTAGCAAATTCTGTAATGTTCATGCATTTATTCTATTGACCTTAACACTAGTGTCAAGGTGTAGAATGATTATAAAAAAGAGGAGATTTAAATGATTAAGGGAAGCTGCTGTTGCGGAAAAGTAAAATTCGAGCTTAATGAAAAACCACAGATGATGGGAACATGTCATTGCTCACGTTGTAGAAAAGCAGGAGCGAGCACGATCGTCTTTGTGAACCGTGACAGTTTAAAATGGATTGAGGGTAAGGAGCTAGTTGCTACGTACACGCCAGGAGCTCCCTTTAAATATAACAGAAATTTTTGTTCGAATTGTGGAACGTCATTAGGAGAAATTCTCTCAACCGAAGAGAGTTTTCCGATCGCCGCCAACTGTTTTGATGATGATCCAATAGTGAGGAATCAATTTCACGAATTTTTAGACAGCAAACCTGTTTGGTTTGATAGTCTTTTTGACTCCCATACGTCTTGAAATTTATATTTTTCGAGCGCCTTTTCTATTTTTTCCATGCTTTCATCTCAATAAGAGTTTTGTCTGAATCATCTGCAAGATAAATCGCGAGGAAAGTGGCCGATTCAGTTGCGGAAGCATTATCAAACTTCGTAATAGTTTTATTGGCCGGTTCATAAAACACGTCTCCGGCCTTTAGAGTTTTGAGATCTTCGCCTTCTATTTGATAGTCAATCGTCCCACTTACAATATAGCCCATAACCGGGCAGGGGTGATGGTGAATACCACCTTGGAATCCTCCACTGAAATCTATTTTTTTTACATCAACATAATTGATGTTTTTGGTGATTGGCCATTTCGCTAAATCACTTTTCGTAAAAGGTGGCTCTTTTGCACTTAGATCTACAAACATAAAAACTCCAACAATAAAAATGTATATTTTGCTCATAAAACTCCTAAATAAATATGAAAGATGTTAAGAATTTATCAGGAACAAAAAAATAAACAATTTTATATATTTTACGAAATACTTAAATATAATTTAACCATGGAAAATCTAGACATCAATTCATTGAGATCATTCATCCTCTTTAACCAATTAGGGAGCCTCGCTTTAACCGCTGATAGGGTGGGGAGAACTCAAGCTGCGGTATCATTACAATTAAAACGTCTTGAAGATCAGCTAGGTTGTACGCTTTTTACGAAAAGTGGCAGGCGAATGGTTTTGAGTGGCGCTGGTAAAAACCTTTTGCATTATGCTCAGAAAATTATTCAGCTGAACGACGTAGCTCTGAATAATGTGCGCACACAATTGAAAGGTGAAGTGACGCTAGGTCTTACACAGGATTTAGCAGATGAATGGCTCTTGCCAGTTCTTAATCAATTTAAAGTTAAACATCCGAATGTTCGGATCAATGTATGTGTAGATAGAAACTATCTACTCGAAAAGCATTTCAAAGAAAAAAAGCTTGGACTCGTTTTATTAGCTAGGAAAATAAACAGGCCATCCAAGGATCGTATCACAGTTCCTATGTTATGGGTTGGCTCCAAGTTTGATAAAACCAACAATGGTCCAATTAACTTGATTCTCTTTGATGGGCCTTGTTTGTTTCGAGAGCAGGCGATTAAGAATTTAAAAGAAGCGGGCATACCGTTTGAAATTACCTTTACATCAGCAAGTCTCTCCGCTGTTTGGTCTGCCGTGAGAGCGGGATTAGGAATTACATTGCGTAGTTCGTTTGGTATTCCTAAAGACCTCATGACAACTGATAAACTTATGTCAAAAACAAAAAAATTGGGGCAAGTAGAATTTTATCTTGAACGAAGAAGTGGCGATTCAAGTGAGGTTCTCAATTCACTCTACACAGAATTGCAAAGAGAATTAAAAAACCGCCGGCCATAACGACCGGCGGTTCTGAAAATTATCTGATACCTTTAGCCGTAATTTTACAATCGTAAGAATTCACTTGTTCAAACAGCATAATAACTTCGCAACGACCATCACATCTTGCATTGACTTCTTTTTTAGAAGAAACAATGGCCTCAAGAACTTCATTTGTTGTAGCAGTCTCACGACAAACAAAAGCTGCGTTCTTAACGACTCTTGAAGCAAGTACAAATTCGTCTACATCCAATTTACGAAGGGCCGAATCGATCAACGCCCTTGCTTGTAGCAATTCCATTTTTGCTTCATACGTTCCAGCAAATGAAGTTGTTGAGCAAAGAACCAGTAGACCTAAAAATAGTTTCTTCATAAACGCTCCTCAAGAAAGTTGTGTGTGAGCTGATGGTAGCTCATCTTTCCAATGTATTGATGGCCCTTGAAAGTATTACGTATGGCCGTCAAAAAACTAGACAATTATGACCATTTTGATCGGATAACTCCATTGATTGCCCTGTCATTTGAAAGAAAGCTCAGGCCCGCTTACACTCAAAGAATGAAGTTATCCTATCTCTCTATTCTTGTGATGCTCTCAACAGCAGTGCATGCCACTGAGGTCTGTGAGCGGACGCCTGCAGTGAGAAGTGCTCTGGAAAAAGCGCTGAAAAAATCCTGCAATAAGATTAATTCTTCGCTCCTAAAAAAATACGACGAGACTCTAGATCTCTCAAACCTGGGCATTGAAAACTTAAAAGATGGCGACCTCGACGACCTCGATTCCCTTATAGGATTGAATCTCTCGTCAAATCAATTATCTTCAGTACCAGCAGATCTTTTTAGTGATCTACAGTCGCTAAAGACGTTGAGTTTAGATGATAACCAGTTCAGTCTTTTGAGTTCAGAAGATTTCAGATATCTGCCTCAATTAAAAGTTCTGAGTTTGAAATCGAATAGTTTAAATTTAAATTCAGCAGATATTTTTTCTCCTCTCACGAAACTTCAAGTTTTGGATTTGAGTATGAATCAAATTGAAAACGTACCTATTGGAGTTTTTGATTCCCTCCCATCTCTGACTATTTTAAATTTGAGCTCAAACCGGATTTCATATCTTCCTGATTCAATTTTTTCAAAGCTGAATCAGCTGGTTGAACTCAACCTAAGTAATAACCAGATGTTTTCCATTGAAGCCGATATTTTTATAAACCAAAAAAATCTTCAGGAACTTTCGTTACAGCGAAATGTTTTAGGAAATTTACCGGAAAAGATTTTTGTAAATCAAAAAGCTCTCAAAGTTCTTGATTTGAGTTTTAATCAACTTTCATCACTTCCTGCAGATATGCTAAAGGGGATGACCCAATTACAAGAGTTAGATGTGAGCATTAATCAATTGTTTGTTGTAGATGATAACCTTCTAACAGGGGTGAATTCATTGAGACGAATCTCTTTCTTTAATAACTATCTCAACACACTCTCAGAAAACTTTTTTCTGGGTCTGAACCAATTGCAAGATGTTGATCTTCGCTATAACCAAATTAGCTCAATACCGCCCAAACTTTTTCAAGCTGGGCGATTTTCAAAAAATGCTCTGGTGTATTTCAAGGGTAATGTCTTTTCTGACAGCACTAAAAAGATGCTGGTAGATCAATTAGGATCAAACGCAAAATTTGATTAATTATTCCGGATTGTGACAAACGGCTTCGATGTTGTGCCCATCTGGATCTAACACGAAAGCGCCATAATAATTCGAGTGATAGTGAGGACGAAGCCCTGGAGCGCCGTTATCACGACCGCCAGCTTCCATAGCGGCTTTATAAAAGTCATCAACCTGCTTACGTGAGTTCACTCTAAAGGCGATATGGTTTGCAGGATTATTTGGTGTCCCTTCAGTAATCCAAAAATCAGGTTTAGGTGGTTCTCCAAATCCCATAACGGCCTTTCCTCCAGTGTACTCAGGTGGAACGGTGTAGATGAGTTGATAGCCAATAGGAGCTAAGGCCTTCTCGTAAAATGATTTACTCTTTGCGGGATTAGAAATGTTGATGCCAATGTGATCGATCATATTAAAACTCCTTCTTTAAAAAAATTTCCAAGCGAGAATTCTGCTTTTCTTTTGTCCTTGTTGCATATCAAGTGTGCGGACATTTTTTATACCGCACTTTTTGAGCTCATCTAACAGGAAAGGCATGCTTTCATGACGAGAAACTAAAGTTGTAAACCAATCGACATTTTTTTTGTAATTTACACTTTCTTGAATCATCTTAGTGATGAAACCAACTTCGCCACCTTCACACCAAAGTTCTTTGGAAGATCCGCCAAAATTCATATTTCCTTTTTTCACACCTAGATTGCGATTTTTACGATTGGTCTGAAAAGCAGCATCTTCGGCCGAACCATGAAAGGGAGGATTGCAAACAGTGAAGTGGAAAAAATCATCGGGCCGAATGATACCGTCGAAAATGTGATCTCCGTTTTTTTGTAAACGAAGAGAAATGTCGTTGTTTAATTTATTTTGGTCGATGATCGATTGAGCATTGGCGAGGGCCTTCTCATCAATATCTGAACCAACTGCTTTCCAACCATATTCCGCATGAGCAATGAGGGGATAGATACAGTTGGCGCCAATGCCGATGTCCAGCAAGGAAAGTGTGCTGGAACCTTTGATGAGTTCAGCGATATGGTGGATGTAATCGGCACGGCCGGGAATAGGCGGGCAGAGATAACCTTCGGGAATTAACCAATGATCAATTTTGTAGTAGGTTTTCAAAAGAGCAGCGTTCAACGCAATGACAGCTTTGGAATTGGCAAAATCAATCGTTTCTTCGCCATCTGGCCTTTGAACGATAAAGGGTTTGAGGGACGGATATTTTGCGACTAATAATGGGAAGTCATAACCGTTTTTATGCTTATTATTTGGGTGAAGGTCTGCTTTTTTATTCATGGTTAGACAATAGCAAACTTATTGGTAAAAATAATCTTAAATCGCCTGCAAGAGGTTCTTATATGCCGACTTTTGACTACGCTAAAATCAATTCAATGATTCAAGACTTCGTGACAAAGAGGGAGTGGGATCAGTTTCATTCACCAAAAAATCTCAGCATGGCCTTAAGTGTTGAGGCCTCTGAGTTGTTGGAAATTTTTCAATGGATGGGTGAGGAAGAATCAAAAAGCTTAGATGAAAGCAAAATGAAGCATGTTGAGGAGGAATTGGCAGACATAACTTATTATGTCTTGTTGATGGCCTCAAATCTTAATGTCAATCTCGAAAAGGCCATGATTGAAAAGATGGCCCTTAATGAGTCAAAGTACCCTGCGAATAAATCGCAGGGCAGTTCTAAAAAGTATGATGAGTATTAAGCCGCGATTTCTAATTTTCCGCGGTGAAGTTTGTTGTATTTTCCTTTTTGTTTGAGCGCTTGTTTTTTAATTTTTGCAATCGCCTGGTTAATACTGTCGTACATGTTGTTTGAACTTGCGTGAGCGTGATAATCAGTGTGGTGAGAGAGCACATTGATTTCGACGACGTGTTCATTGTTTTTGACGTAGCAAAACCATTTTACAGATCCTTGATCTTCAAAATACTTTGAGAGTTTTCCTGAAGCTTCCTGGATTTTTTCATCGAGAGCGGGAGTGTGTTCGAGATGGAGAAAAGAACTAGAGATTTTCATAACATTTCCTTGATAAAAAGGAGGTCAGAGTGGCCTCTAACTGTAAGTCTACGCCTCTTTTTTAAAGAAAACATGATAGAAATTAGACAATGAGGAGATGATTATTAGTTGTCAGATAGTTGTAGAAACACCGATAAGCGCATTTAATTTGTCAGGATTTCTTTGTGAATATATTTTCGCAATCTTACCGTCCTTAACTTCAAAACTCATGATGGTGTCGAAAATCCACGAACCGTTTTCCAACTGTCGGGAGATCATTAAACCCGGCAAAGAATTCACCAGTCCACTCTCGATTTTAAGTTTATCGCTGTTATAGATTCCAGAGATCACATCTGAAGTAAAAAAGCGGACGATTTGTTCGATGTCTTTCATCACCACTTTAACGGCAGTCACTTTACCGCCACCATCTGACCAGAATTCTGAATCGTCTGCCAGAAGTTTCATCAGCGATGTTTTATCCTGACGTTTTACAATTTCAAAAAAATCTACAATGAGATTTTGAGCGAGAGCAGAAGACGAATCATATTTTATTTTCTCAGAAGCAAGAGCGGTTCGTGCACGCTGAGCAATCTTGCGAAGAGCTTCAATAGATTTGTTTAAAAATTCTGCAATCTCAGAAAATGAATATTCGAAAACTTCATTGAGAATATAAACAACACGTTCTTCTGGAGAGAGTTTTTCTATTAAAAGCAGAAATGTCGTTTTTAAACTTTCACTCAATTCAAGATTATTTTCAAATTTATGAAATGAATCTGGGATTGCATCCGGAAGCCAAGTACCAACATATGTTTCGCGACGTTTGTAGGCCGACTTTAAATGATCCAGACTTTTATTTGAACAAACTTTAGTAAGATATGATTTGTGATTGATGATCTCATCAGGGTTTACTTCAGCACACGAAATAAATGTTTCTTGAACAAGTTCTTCAGCTTCGGCCAGACTTCCCGTCATCCGGTAAGCAAATGACACTAGATATGGCCTGTGAGTAATGAAAGAGGTTTCCCAATTGTTTAAATATGTCTTCATATCCTTAAGACGATTTTAACAAAGAAAACGTGACAAGTCGGAATTTTGTCACGTTTTGGCAGCCGAATTCGTCTTAGTGGCATGAACATTCAAAACAAAGGAATATTTATGTCTATGCGAATCGATTACTCAAAACATTCGGCCGATCAACAGAAGAAATTGTATGAACTCAGCCAACTTAACAGAGCAGCTGTAAATCCAACGCTCATGGATCTCATTGACATCCGCGCCTCTCAACTTAATGGCTGCGCTTTCTGTCTGGACATGCACGTAAAAGAAGCGAAGATCCATGGTGAGCGAGAACTGCGCGTCTATCATATTTCTGTCTGGCGCGAGTCTCCGCTTTTTACTGATAAAGAAAGAGCGGCATTAGAATGGACGGAAGCGCTCACCCAATTAAATGGGCATGGTATCTCAGATGAAATTTTCAAGAAGGTGAGTGCACATCTTTCCGAGAAAGAAATGTCTGACATCACGTACACAATTTGTATGATTAATTTTTGGAATAGGCTGAATATCAGTTCACCAAAAATGCCGGGTGAGCTTGATACTTTATTTGGACTGCATAAAGCAGAACTCAAATAATCAGTAACTCAAGCACTCATATGATTCGGGAACATCGGCACCTAGAACTAAACAGCTCAGTCCGTTTAATTTGATGGTTGCCGAACCTGGTTTAATTTCAGGGTGAAATCCAGAATTAATAAACGCAAGAAATATATCGCGACCATCCCGAGTGATTGTTTTTCCTGCAACATTTCGGGCCGAGCAAAGAACATCAATTTTTGCCTGATCACCATCGTAATCATTTGTTGAAGTACACTCCAGACGATCGAGAATAATTTCGGCAGAGATCCCACTAAGAGGCTGCACGAATTCAGGAAATGTTTTCGTTACCGATTCATAAATCCATTGCGGATAAAGTACAGTCTGACCTGTTTCCCCCGCAAAAATCACATAAACATTCGTTGCACATAAAATTAAAAATATTTTGATGAATGATTTCATGAAGGCCTCCGCTCGCATTTCTATGGTGTTAAAGCAGAAGAGTAAAGTTGCACGGTCTATAAAAAGTGCGGCGTGTTAGTACGAATACTGAGCTTTATGCTATAAAGATGGCATTATGAGTTTAGAAACAATTACAGCTGTTAATCCTGAATTTACGGGACTTTTATCAAGTCTAAAAGGTGTTGCTATGACCATCAATGAAAAGCAAAATGCCATCATTAAAGAGCTTAAAGAGGGCAACGAGCGCTTCTTAGCTGGCTCGACTATACATTCAAACGATTCTTCTCTTTTGAAGTTAAAAGACTACGCAAGAAACGGACAAGATCCAAAGGCGATCGTCCTTTGCTGTTCAGATTCACGCGCTCCAGTTGAACTGATCTTTGATCAAGATATTGGTGATATGTTCGTTATCCGCGTTGCGGGTAATATTGTTGCTCCTTCGCTTGTCGGAAGCATTGAATTCGCGGCCAACGCTTTTGGTTCTTCAGTTGTGCTTGTCATGGGACACACACAATGTGGGGCGATTACAGCAACTTTAAATCACATCGAAAATCCACAGTCGTTTTCAACAGAAAATATCAACGACATCGTTGGACGAATCAAGCCATACATTCTTCCCGTCGCTAAGCTTCGCGAGATTACTTATGAAGAAAGATTAAACCGTGCTGTCGAGGCCAATGTACGCGCATCAGTTAATCAACTTATGCACTCAAGCCGTTTAATTGAAAGACTTGTAAGCGAAGACAAACTGAAAATCTACGGTGCTGTTCTGGATCTCTCTACAGGTGTCGTCAATTTTCTCGACGACTAAACCTAGAAAAATTTGTAGAGAACGGATGCCACAAATCGCATTTCTTCATCGCGATTGACCGTTGGTGAACGGGTGACTTCCTTTCCATAAAATTTCATTCCCGTATTTAAAACAAAAGTCCATTTGTCGACGTAATGAATGACTTCAACCATCGCTGCATAGTTGATGGTTTCATCAGTTTTATATGCCGTAAAGGTACTATTGGCCGCTTCAGTGGGAGTCACTCCAAAATAATAATTAACATACTTTGAGTCCCAATACTGAATCGAGAGCTGAGGAGTAATTTTCCAATCAAGCCCGACATAAAATTCGGGAGCGAGTGTGGCCTTCAAGTTATAACCACGATTTTCTAAAAAGTCGTTGTAAAAAGTTAATTCGAATAGATGATATTTAAGAATACTTCCGATAAATATTCCCGTATCGCGATCTTTTAATCCCGGAGCTTCATAAGGTTCACCTTCCGATACACCCATGGCGAGAATACTAATGTCTTTCCAGTGGAAGACAAGTGAGCCCATTCCGTTTTTATTCAAGAAAAATGGTCCATATCGAAAAAAGAATGCTGGGATCGGTTGAATGACGGGATCATTTTTTTCAAAGTTCATTTGATTGTTCACGCGAATGTTCGAATGAATATTGATGGCCGGACCAAAGTTAAATTCGTAAGAAGACATTTGCCCTCTCAAGGCCCAGGGATAGAGAAGGAGATTTAGATTCTCATTATCAGCGTTCTTGAAAGTGAGCGATTCAACGACTGGAGTTTTGAGAACGTTATTGTATTCAACATCTACTTCATCGATGTTGTAGCGTTTTTTATCGAGCGTGAGAATTCGGGTGAGTTTACAGTCTTCGTAGAAAAATTCAAAGTTGAGATTCTTTGCACCCTTTAAACTGAAAGAAATTTTTTCTGCAGTGATGTTTTCACGAATGAGTTCAAGATTTATTTTTCGTTGATAATAATTAAGTTTATCAAAAAGAAGATTATTTTGTTCACCCTGATTGAGATCTGGAAGATCAATTTTTTTTACATTTTTAAAACTGCATTTCTCTGGAGCTTCTACAGAATATGTCAGCCATCCGCCTGTCCCCGAAGGAAGTTCCAGCAGCTTTACTGTTTCAGCAAAGGAGCTTGCAGATAAAAAAAGTCCTCCACAGAGGAGGACCTTAATTAAATTATTAATGATGGTGACCAAAGTGAATTGGGTTTTTGAAATGGCGTTTTGCATGGGAGTGATCGTAACGGCTTTCTCGTGCATCCTTTTCATAAGTATGTGGCACCATGGAAGTGAGTTTAAAACCAAAGTATCCACCAACTAATGCAAATAGACCATAGAGGATGACGTTGGCTCCAAAGAGAGGCCAGTAGCCAAACAATGTATTTGTTTGCTCATAAAGACCTAAGATAGTGAGCACTGCCATAACAATCATAACGAAGCGCGAGTACCTAATCGACATTGGTAAACTATTATGTTTCCAATTGGCCGCTGCAATACCCAATAGGCCAAATACAATGAGTGCCACTTTATTAAAAATATTCATTGGTACTTGTCCTAAAAAATAACCATAGCTGTACTCAACATTAAGAGGGGGCAAATCGGCCGCAGGCCAGTAGAGACTTGGGACAAAGGCAGCTATCCCCATGACTAACATTATAAGACCACCAAAGAGTGCAAATTTTTTGGGATCAGACATAACTTACCTCCTGGTTCATTAACACTATTAATGAAGTTGCAAGGGGAAGACCACAACGACCAACAAAAGTGATGCAGTTTATTTCCCTGGCACAGTACATGCTCCATAAACGTATATGAGGGCTTATTTATCTCTGAGAGATCATCATTTTAATTTAAGTAAAAAAGATTTTTTAAAACTCAAAGTGGGTTTGAATAAAAAACAATGGGAACATCGATGGATGGATCTAAGCTCACTCCATATTCCCATTGTTGGTTTAAAAGATTTTGGGAGAGAAAAATTAGAAACGGCCGTACAGCGGCTGGAAGTTTTAAAAAACGAAAAATATGAGATCAACTTGAAGGTGAATGGAGTATGGGCCTACCCTGATCAATTTCAAGCGAGATTGTTGTGGATTGGCGTTCAGCAAAGTAGAGAACTCCTAGTCTTTCAAGATCGTGTGAAAGAATTATTAAGAGACCTTTGCGAAGAAGATGAAGACAGAAGGGCGATTATTCCACTCGTGCGATTTAAAAATTATCATAATGTGACAGATATAATCTCGCCTTATAAAGGAACTTCTTTTGGAGAATTTAAAGTGAATTGTTTACTCATTCATGAAATGGTAAAAGGGGGAGCATTCCCGGCGATTAAACAGATTCATTCTTTATCACTAGATTCAGACATTCAGATGAATCAACAGATCGAGGCATGAACATTGCTCAGAATATAGGGTGACAATACAAGTCGTGGAGAAACTCATGGCAAAACAAGAACTCAAAAATCATAATTGCTCTTTAGGTCCATTATTCGTTGATCAAACATGTATCGATTGTGGAACATGTTTCCACATCGCACCTCAAATTTTCAAAGAAGATGCAGATTCAAAATCATATAATGTTCGTCAACCAGATTCACTTGCAGAGTGGATTCAGGTGAAAGAAGCCATTCTCTCGTGTCCTACAAATTCCATTGGTGTAACAAATGCGCCGGCAGAATTTCAGACGGCACCCAATGAACTTCCACGGCTCATCGTAGATGACATTTATTTTTGCGGTTATACAGCGGAGGAATCTTTCGGGGCCACCAGTTATTTTATAAAACATCCTGAAGGAAATATTCTGATTGATTCACCGAGATTTAATCAACATCTGGTTAAGAAATTAGAAGCAATGGGCGGAATAAAGTATATGTTTCTCACTCACAAAGATGATATCGCTGATCATCAGAAGTTTGCTGAGCATTTTCACTGCCAACGTATTATTCACTCACATGATGTCGATTCGAGAACTGAGC